>NZ_JACJQM010000085.1:0-21249 GCF_014696655.1 Nostoc sp. FACHB-888
CTAGCAGGGTGGGGATCATTAGTACGCCGAACCAACCGATATATAAACGGTTGTTGGTGCTGGTGATCCACTCGCAAAACCGATCCCATACGTTGGCGCTTTCGCGACGTTGAATGGTAGCTGTCATTGTTTTATAAATGCAATTATTTGTGAATGAATTAGGTAGGTTTGACTACCTGTTACACATCTTAAATAATTTATTGCGTTTTGTAAAGTACTCTGAGAAAAACATTTCTCTTGGGATTTACGCACCCGGAGTAGAAAATCCCCAACTCACTGAAAAAAGGGAGGCTCTGCGTAGTGAATAAGCAGGGGGGCAGGTGGTCACTGAGCGTAGTCGTAAAGCCTGCGGCATAGCTACGCTTCGGGCGCAGCCTCTCAAAGAGAAGTGGAGGAGGATCTATATTAACGATTAGCTATTAGCCATTCTTCACGAATAGTTGATGGCAGGGGCGGGCGCAAGCAAAGATAAACAAGTGGACCGAGTAGCGGGACAAACGCTACAGCCCAAAACACCTGGGGATTATTCCAGTGGCGACGAGCGATATCATCGCCAAGGATTGTGGGGAATAAAAGACAAAAAAGGCAAAATGCCAAGCTCATGCCATTAATAAAGCGATCACTTTGGAACTGCTGCCCAAAATCTCCCCAATCACCTAAAACAAACGCATAGGCGATCAAAGCAACAGTACTTAAACTCAAAACAATCCCAAAAAAACGAGAATCCAGCAGCCTTAAAAAAGCATCCTTGTGTCCAGAAAATTCTTGATTTGGTTCACGAAAAGCCAAATATGGTATAAGACCAAGCACTCCTGATGCTAATGATGCCAGGGCAAAAGGCCAAAAAGAAATGCGTTGCATTCTGCCATCAATAAACAACAAACCACTGTAAATTAGTAGCCAGATGCCCACTAGAGAAAACAAGGAAAGGATAATTGGATTTATTGCAAGCCACTGAAGAGTAAATATATTTTTCAGTAGCATTAAAGTTTCTTGTAAATGCAGAGGCGGTGCTAACAGTAAAATATAGGCTATAAATCCAAGCCATACTAACCACAATGCAACTTTTCTATTCATCATTTTTTGATGGTATGCATTTAAGATAATTACTAATTTATAATTCGTATTTTTTGCATCTAAATCCCCCTTTCTATAGAACGCTGTCTTTAGCTTGCTTAAAAATAGTGGTAAATCTATACGTGATTTTTGTTTCAGTTGGGGATTTAGACCCCAACTGAAACTGTCTTTAAATTACGAATTACAAATTACTTTAATTTACAGCTGGCTGCTGACTGGGTATTTCCTCTACACCCACTTCTGTTAGAGGTGGACGCACACACAAATAAATCAATGGGCCGAATAGCGGTATCAACGCTATTAACCAGAACATCTGTGGATTTTCCCAACCACGACGCCCCATATCATCCCCTAGCAAAGCTGGAAATAATAGGCAAAGTAGACAGAAATCTAAACTCATCACATTGATGAAGCGGTTAGTTTGCCACTGTTGCACAAAATTCCCCCAATCTCCTCCTGTTAAACCATAGGCAACTAGAATAATCGTGCCTACCGTCAAGATAACCCCGGTCACACGAGAATCTAGCAGCTTGAGCAAGGCATTCTTTTTACCGACAAACTTATTATTTGGTTCTCTAAGGGCTAAATATGGTAACAAGGCAAATGCCCCGACTCCAAAAGAGGCAGTAGCAAATAACCAAGCAGGTATTTTTTGTCCTCTACCATCAATAAATACTACTGCACTGTAGATGAGAGGCCAGATGCCCATGAGGTTGAATAGTGCTACGACTAATGGGTTAATGCCTTGCCATTGGCCAGTAGAAAGGTTTTTAATTAACTCGAATGTACCAGGTTGCTCAGGAGGAGCGAGGAAAAAAGCATAGGTAGTGAATCCCAGCCACAGCACGCCAAAGGCAATTTTTCTAACCATGAAAGAGTTAAAAGGTATTAATTATTGATTTTGCCACTATAAATTAGCCTTATCTACCTGCTATGGTATTGTTCTTTTGTCTAACCCCGTAGCAGGTTGTCTCTATTAGGGATTGAAATAACTGAAAGCTTCTGAAAGGTAATCAGCAGCAGATGCTACTATTGCGATCGCATTTTCATAATCTAGACGCGTTGGGCCCAAAACTCCCACACTTCCTACTGGTATTGAACCTCGGCGATAGGTGGAAGAAATCAAGGTGCAAGTGCGTATCGGTTCTAGAAGATTTTCTGCGCCAATGCGAACCGTTACCTTTGACTTACCTACATCCTCAAGTTCTGGTTCCTCAAATATTAATCGCCATAGTTGGTCTTGTTCTTCTTCCAACAGGTGGATAATTGTTTGTACCTGCTGTAACTGGGAAAATTCGGGCTGGCGTAAAACTTCTGACACACCCCGAACCATAATTTGGGTTGCAGTCGGCGCATGAGTGCGACGAGTCAATTCGGCAACTGAATGTTTCAAAAATTCCCCGTAGCGTTGGAATTCCTGATCTAGTTCGCTCCAGTTGAGGTTGGCTAATTCCAACAGACTTCGGCCCCGCAAGTGGGTATTCAAAAAGTTAGAAACAATTTGTAACTCCCGATCAATTACCTCTGAATCTCGTTGTGTTTCTTCTGGTATTGGTGACAAATCCATCAACTTGGAATGTGTCTCATAACTATCGGTAACTACAATTAACATGATCCGCCCCGCTTCAATTTGCACCAATTGCAGATGTCGCAATAGTGCTGTGGTAGTTTGCGGCATAGTAATCAAGCTAATGCAACCACTCAAGGTTGCTAAAATTTGTGCGGCTCCTTGCAGTAGGGTTTCTAAACTCCAATCTTCCCACTGGAGGCGCTTTTGCAATGCCATTTCTACTTCTCGTCCTAAAGTCTCTGTACTACTTTGTGGAAGCAAGCTAGCAAGAGCGTCTGTCTGCGATACGCTGCGCGAACGCAGAGAAGGTGTAATTAGCTGGTCAACATAAATGCGATAACCTGAATCTGAAGGGACACGTCCAGCAGAGGCGTGTGGTTGGTAGAGTAACCCGGATTTTTCTAAAACGCCCATCACATTGCGAATTGTGGCTGAACTTACACCCAGGTCGTACTCTTCGACCAAAGCTTTTGAACCAACAGGCTCTGCCGTAGCAATGTAGTGACGTACCGTTGCCCAAAGTATATGCTGTTGTCGATTTGTTAACTGGACTTCCATAGGGTATGTAATGCTTGGCGGCAAATTTTAATCAAAGTCTGGAAAAATTTTTGGATTTAATTGAAAACTAAGAATATTAATAATTTATTAAGATAACAAATTATACACTTATATTGTGATAATTAATTTTAAGGTTCACGTACACCATTCTTTTAACGGATCTTTGCAGCAAAAGCTGAGAGCTTGAATTTACAACATCCTATTTTTGGCTTATTTTTGCATAATTCTACACTTGTAAAAGTATTACTGTATACGTATTTTTGCGGCGATCGCAGCTAAGATTGAGGTCGAAAAGTTTCGTAATTATGTAGCCAGTGGACAGAGTTGTAAGCTTTCTGGGCAAGCCGCTAAGTTTTTATGTTCTGCTATTTTTAGCATAGCAAAAGCCAGATGGAAGAGTAAGTTCCATCTGAGTGATGCACTTAAACACAAGCTAATACTGGGGAATTGAATGGTCTACTAAGACGGAATAAGCATCAATACCACCCGAAATATTTTGCACATTTGTAAAACCTTGAGCAATTAACCACTGGCACATCTGAGCAGAGCGGATGCCGTGATGGCATAGTACAAGGGTTTCAGCTTGGGGATTGAAGAGGTTAGGAACTTGATCTCCCCATTCGGCAAATTGGCTTAAAGGTAGATTGACAAAGCCCTCAATGCTAGCAATCTCCAATTCTTGTGGTTCGCGTACATCTACTAGCTGAATACTTGCATCATCAGAAGAAAGACGTTGTGCCAGTTCTTGTACACTTATGTGGTTCATGGGTTGACTAAAAGAATTCCCTATAAACAGTCCTAATACTATTTATGGTGACAGAAAATCTCTACCTTTGCATGAGTATCCATTCTCAAGAAGGTCGATAAATCCTGGTAGGCTTTCTGCTTAAATGGCTGTAAACCGTCTTTTTTAAAGGTTTAATGTGAATAGGCAACGCTCATTTATTGGTTTCATCGTAGCTGGTGCGATCGCACTGCTAGTAATTGCGATCGCTAGCTTTTACTGGTTTTTTGCTAAAAGTCCGGCTAACATCACTGCTTCTACCGGACAGCCGAATGCAGCCATATTCGTGTCGAAACTTTCCCCGGCAATGGTTTCATTGCTGGCGAATCCTGACCGTTTGCAGGCGTTGGAGCGTGAAGGAGAACTATCTCAACTCAAAACCAGTTTATTTGCCAAGAGTGGCATAGATTACAAAGAAGACGTTCAACCCTGGTTAGGGGGCGAAATTACCTTAGCTATCACCACCTTAGATATTGATCGCGATCGAGAAAACGGACAGCAGCCAGGGTATTTGTTGGCACTAGCAACCAAGCAACCGGAGAAAAGCCGCGAGTTTGTCGAGTTGTTGTTTTCCAAACGGGCGTTAGGTGGGGCAAATTTAACTGTTGAACAATACAAAGGTGTAAAGCTAATTTATGACAATTCTCAACCAGAGCGGGACTTGCTTGCAGGTGCTGTTGTTGGTGAAGGCTTTGTGTTGTTTGCCAATGATCCGAAAGTGTTGCGAGATGCAATCAATAATGTTCAAGCTCCCGATCTAAATTTGATTAGCTCCCCCAAATACCAAAAAGCTATTAAAGAATCACCCAAAGGTGCTTTAGCTGTAGCTTTCTTGAATCTTCCCATCGTGGCAAAATGGCAAGGTTTAGAATTGCCAGAACAAACCTACGATAGCGAGATTATTTCTCTGGCGTTCAACCCCAAAGGATTGCTAGCAGAAACCAGCTTTCTAACTTCATCAGAAATTGTTTCCCCATCTTCACCACTATTTAAACCTGTAGGAGCATTGCAGTATGTTCCAGCGTCCGCAGGTTTGGCAATTTCTGGCTCAAATTTGAGTAATTTGGGTAACAGTGATTTAGCCAAACTCTGGAGACAAGCAACAGCAACTATATATGGTTCTGAGAAAGATGTGGTTTCTCGGTTAGCTAAACCCTTGGCGGATGTTCAAAAACGCTGGGGTATAAACTTACCAGAGGATATTTTTAGCTGGGTACAGGGAGAATATGCCGTAGCATTGTTACCTGAGAAAGAGCAAACAACTCCTCATTGGATGTTTGTAGTAGAAAAATCCGAGAGTGTAGAACAAGGCGTTGCTCGATTAGATGCGATCGCCTCATCAAATGGACTCAGCATTAATTCCCTGACTATAGACAAGCAAAAAATCTTTGCTTGGACAGAGTTAACTACGGCTACTAAAAAAAGTGATATTAAAGAGGGAGCATCTTTCAGCATTGAAACAAAAGTCCGAGGATTGCATACAACTTTAGGGAATTACGAAATTTTCACCTCTGACTTAGAAACGATGGATGAAATTATCACAGCCAAGGATGATTCCTTAATTGACAATCCCAATTTCCAAGATAGTATTGCTGCGATTCCCTTACCAAATCAAGGCTATATATATCTTGACTGGACAAAGAGCCAAAATTTGTTAGAGGGTCAAGTACCGATTCTCAAACTAGTGGAAGTTTTAGGGAAACCGTTTTTTGATAATCTGCGATCGCTTACAGTTAGTAGTTATGGAACTGACACGCGATCGCTCAAAGGTGGTGTTTTCTTCCAACTCAATAATTCGTGATATTTTCACAAAAGTTCAAGTGCAGAAGGTTAAAATTTTTTTTACTTTCTGCACTTTTTTATGGGTTCTCTTTAAGAGAGAACAGCCTGCATCTAACAAAAGTAATTACATTCAAATAAAAATAATAAGTTAGGGAATTGTAGCTGCTGTTTAGATCAATAAACAACCTAGCAACTAGCTGCTTGCTTTAAAAACCTTTAGTTGTGTCACATTTTAATGTGGCACAACTAACTGAAATTTTACTGGAGTTTTTTCATTAGAATATGTATATATCACTACTAATTTAACAGCCTGTTGGAGGGCTACTATGAAATACTGTTGCCCCCGACTTCAGTTTCGCGGCGGCTGCCTGTTGGCTTTAATTAGCACCATCACAGCTACGCCTGTAATAGCAGAGACAGTGAATTTTGGCACTTTCAAATTATCAACCAACTTTAATCCAGCACAAGGAACAGTGCAGGGGTTTACAGGTGGCTCTTATTCATTGTCTGCCATAAGTAACCGCGATCGCGATCAAAAAGCCTGTATTGGCTTTGCCGATCCTAATCCAGATCATATTATGGTTTTGGAAAATGAATTTTCCCAGTTAACAATCCAAGTCGATAGCAACAACACCGACACTACTTTACTAATTCAAGGCCCAGATCAAACTACGATTCGTTGCGGCGATGACACTGGTAAAAGTAAAGATGCTAGCGTTAGCGATCGCAACTGGAAAAGTGGCACCTATCGGATTTGGGTAGGTACATTTAATCCTGGGGTTAAGCAAGATTATACTTTGAAGGTTGAGCAGTAGTGAAGTGAGGAGTGGGGGATAAGGGGGATGAGGGAGCAGGGGAGGCAGGGGGACAAGGGGACAAGAGGTGAGAACTTGAAACAAGCCTTTCCCCAATGCCCCATGCCCCATTCCCAATTCCCAATTTTTAGGTATCACGCCTGAGAGGATAATATGGGAGAGTAGCTTGTTGTGCTTTCCGAGGGTGCTATCTCGTGCTATCTATACTGCGTGCTGACTTTCGTATCATATTTGAACGTGACCCAGCTGCTCGTAACTGGTTGGAAGTTTTATTTTGTTACCCTGGTTTGCAAGCCCTGCTATTCCATAGGCTGGCTCACTGGTTGTACACTGTTGGTCTTCCCTTTATTCCCCGCCTGATTTCTCACGTGGCTCGGTTTTTGACTGGAATTGAAATCCACCCTGGTGCAGTAATTGGAAAAAGTGTGTTTATTGACCACGGGATGGGTGTAGTAATTGGTGAAACTGCGATCGTGGGAGACTATGCCCTAATTTATCAAGGTGTCACCCTTGGAGGTACTGGTAAAGAATGTGGTAAGCGCCATCCTACTGTGGGTGAAAATGTCGTAGTTGGGGCTGGAGCTAAGGTACTGGGCAATATCCAAATTGGTAATAATGTCCGTATTGGCGCTGGGTCTGTTGTTCTAAGGGATGTGCCTTCAGACTGCACTGTGGTAGGCGTGCCTGGGCGGATTATGTATCGTTCTGGAGTTCGGGTTGCACCTCTTGAACACAATAACTTACCAGATTCAGAAGCCCAAGTAATTCGTGCTTTAGTTGACAGAATTGAGGCGTTAGAAGAACAAATACAAACTCTTCAGCGCACCAATTCTTCAGAAAAAACTCCTGTTTTAGTGGGTTGTTTAGCTACCAAAGAGGATGAGCTAACCCACGATACTCGCTGGTGCAACCTCAAAGATAAGACTATCCAGCAATTTCTAGATGGTGCTGGCATTTAGTTAAACGTCAAGGGTTAAGGGTCAATCTTTTGACTCTTGACCTCACGGATTAATCGCTTCGCTAGACCACTCTTGCTGGTCATTACGGCAGTAAAGCCATCGATTTTGTGGTTCGCCGCGTAATTCTAAATGGTCTACTTGCATCGGATCAAGTAGCAGTAGACAAAAATTAGGTACTGGCTCAATAGGATCGGGTGCTGGTGGCTCAAAAGCTCCTACTTCTTGGATTCTAGCTTTACCAGGATGGGGCCAAGCAAACTGTAAACGCGCCGCGTCACTTAATTCTTGCCATATTGCTATCCGGGCTAGCTGTAAATCCTGGTCAAAATCATCACCGCTTACCAGGGTCAAATAGCCAGCAATGCGGAATTGTTCGCGTGTATTGGGGAAATACCAGCAAACTTCTGCCCAAGGTTGTTGCTGTATCTGGTCGGCTTTAGCACTACGAGTATCAGTAATAAATTTTAGCTGGTTTGTATCTTCTAAAAAACCGCGAAACACTAGGGTACGATTAGCGGGGCGACCGTTCGCCTGCACCGTTGCTAGTTGGAGGTAACGGGCATAAACAAGGCTGCGGTTGCGATGGAGTGCATGAGCGATCGCGCTTCGCCAAGGAGCAAGAGTCATTATAAACTTTCGTACCTAAGTATTAAGTATACTACTGTTAACAAAACAAAAACACAAACTTTCTAATTATATATAAATGGTTACAATTCCAATAATAGATTTAACTGCGTTTAGCAATGGTGACACAATAACTCGGCAAAATATTATCAAACAAATCTATCAAGCTTGCCATGAAATTGGCTTCATGTACTTGCAGAATTCAAGAATATCAAAAGACTTAATAAAGCAAGTATTCAGTTACAGTAAATATTTCTTCAATTTACCCTTAGAAGTTAAGCAAAAGCAACCTTGGAGTGATGAGTTTAATAATACAGGATACGTCAGTCTTGAAAGAGAACGTCTTGACCCCAATAAACCAGGCGACTTGAAAGAGGCGTTTAATGTAAACAAACAAGCGGCTATAAGAATAGATCCTTCTATTCTCGCCTTTTATGATAGTTGCACAGAACTTGCTAACACAGTGTTACAAGCTTATGCTTTGGCGTTGGAATTGCCAGAAGATTTTTTTATCACAAAACACAATCAACAAAATCATACCTTGCGATCGCTCCACTATCCCCCATTGCAGACACCACCCAAATCTGGACAGGTGCGTGCTGGTGAGCATTCCGATTATGGCAGTATTACTTTACTTTTCCAAGATGACGTTGGCGGGTTGGAAGTACAGACACCTTCTGGAGAGTGGATTGCTGCACCTGCGATTCCTGATACTGTGGTAGTTAATACTGGCGATTTAATGCAACGGTGGACAAATGATATGTTTTGCTCAACCAAGCATCGAGTAATTATTCCCAGCGATAACAGGGTGAACCAGTCGCGTTATTCTATGGCTTTTTTCTGTCATCCTAATGATGATACAGAAATAGCTTGTCTAGAAAGTTGCCAGAAAGAACAATCGCCTATCTATCCGGCTATCTTGGCGGGAGAATATCTTTTAAGTCGTTTACAAGCAACTTATGGTAATTCATAATTCATAAAATATGAAAACCTACGACTGGATTGTGGTTGGTGGTGGAATTGCAGGTGCTGCACTGGCATACGAATTAGTAAAAACAGGTTTTGCTGTTCTTTTGTTGGAGCAATATGAAACACCACAGAATGCAACTCGTTATAGTTATGGTGGACTTGCTTATTGGTCGGGTACTACACCACTGACTCGTCTATTGTGCGTAGAAGCGATCGCGCATTACCATATCCTATCTCAAGAGTTAGACGCTAATATCCAGTTTCGGGAATTAGATTTATTACTTACTATTTCAGCCGCTAATGACCCAGAAGCAACGGCTGCATCATATAATCATTTTGCCATTCCACCCCGTTCATTGAGTGTACAAGAAGCTTGTGAGTTGGAACCACTGCTAAATCGGGAGGCGATATCTGGTGCTTTAACTATTAAGCACGGTCATATCCACCCAGAAAAAACAGCACAAGCTTACATCCAAGCTTTTGAGCGTGCTGGGGGTGAAATGCAGATTACTCAAGTATTGCAAGTATTGCAAGATGGTGTAAAAACAACTACTGGAACTTTCCACAGTGCAAACGTTGCCATTTGTGCAGGTGGACTCAGCCGCCAACTACTAAAATCTGCTGGTATTCCCATGAAGCTGTATTTTACCCATGCAGAAATCATTGAAACCCCACCTGTGGATATGCAGTTACGCACCTTAGTTATGCCAGCTAATCTGCAACGATTTCAACTAGAAGCTGAATCTACTCAAGTTGATGAATTGTGGAATCAGCCAGGTAATGAGCCGGTACCGCCAATTTTAGATGCGGGTGCCATTCAGTTTCAAGATGGTAGCCTTCGCATCGGTCAAATTAGCCGTGTTCTCACAGATCCTTATGCCAAGGTAAACTCAGAGGCGAGTGAAAAATGGTTGCGAAAAAGTGTCGGTGAGGTTTTACCAGCTTTGGAGAATTTACCAGGAACTTGGCATGATTGCTTGGTGGGATTTAGTAGCGATCGCCTACCCTTAATTGGTACTATTCCAGAATTTGAGAGCGTTCATCTATTCTCTGGCTTTAGCAATCCTTTAGTGATTATACCACCTTTGGCAAAGCGCTTTGCTAATTTTGCATCTGGCAACAAAGATGAGATTATTATCCAGCTATCTCTTCATCGCTAACAATAATTTCACAGTACTAGGCTTAACAAAGATTAATAATATAAAGTTATTTTTTTATTACAAAAATCATACATTTTGTATAAGAAGTAACTTTTTCCTAGTAAACTATCGCACTATCATCACACTTTAAAGTTTAATATTGTCAGCTTTCTATTAAGTTGGTTGATTGATCAAGAGGAAAAATCATAAAAAGATGAGAAGACAATTTAACAGACGCAAGTTTTTAATCTACGGTTCTTTAACTTTTGGAAGCAGCTTTTTTCTGAAGGCTTGCGCGAATAATTCCCCGACTGCTACAGAGAGTCCAGCCGCGCCTCCTACTGCTTCTCCTGCTGCGGCTACTGCTGGTGACACCATTAAGGTAGGAATTTTGCACTCTTTGAGTGGTACGATGTCTATTAGTGAAAAAAGCGTTGTTGATGCTGAAAAATTAGCAATCAAAGAAATTAACGCTGCTGGTGGCGTCTTAGGTAAACAAATTGAAGCAATTACCGAAGATGGTGCTTCTAATTGGGATACTTTTAGAGAAAAAGCAACTAAGCTAATTGATCAAGATAAAGTCGCTGTAGTTTTTGGTTGTTGGACATCTGCTAGCCGCAAGAATGTTAAGCCAGTATTCGAGAGCAAAAATCACATGCTCTGGTATCCTGTGCAGTATGAAGGTCAAGAGTGTTCTAAAAATATTTTCTACACTGGTGCTGCTCCAAATCAACAAATTGAACCATCTGTTGATTGGTTGTTAAAAAATAAAGGAAAAGAATTCTTTTTAGTTGGCTCTGACTACGTTTTTCCCCGGACTGCTAACACAATTATTAAAGCTCAATTAGAAGCTTTAGGCGGTAAAACAGTTGGTGAAGATTATTTACCTCTTGGCAATACAGAAGTTACACCAATTATCACTAAAATTAAGCAAAATTTGCCAAATGGTGGCGTAATTTATAACACACTAAATGGTGATAGCAATGTTGCTTTCTTCAAACAATTGAAAGGGGCTGGATTAACACCAGAGAAATATCCTTCCATGTCTGTCAGTATCGCTGAAGAAGAAGTAAAAGCAATTGGTGTAGAGTATCTCCAAGGTCACTATGCAGCTTGGAACTATTTTCAAACAGTAGACACACCTGCTAACAAAAAGTTTGTTGCAGCTTTTAAGAAAGAGTACGGTCAAAATAGGGTGACAAATGACCCAATGGAAGCAGCATACATCGCCGTATATTTGTGGAAGCAAGCAGTGCAAAAAGCTGGAACTACTGATTTAGAAAAAGTGCGGGCTGCGGCTTATGGTCAAACTATAGATGCACCTGAAGGTAAAGTAACAATGGATGCCAATCATCATATATCTAAAATTGTGCGGATTGGTCAAGTTAGACAAGATGGATTGTTTGATATTGTCTATGCTACTCCGACAGCCGTTGAGCCAGTTCCTTGGAATCAATTTGTAAAAGAGACTAAGGGATTTGCTTGTGATTGGAATGACCCGGCTAAGGGTGGTAAATACAAGAAAGCCTAAATAATTCGTAATTCGTAATTAATTACAAATTACGAATTAGTCAATTTTAACTTTGTAGGGTGCGTTATAGCGAAGCGCAACGCACCATTTATCGTTAGTGGGTTACGGTAAAAATATTTATTGCCACTATGTTTATTCACTGGTGTCGTAACACACTTTACAGGTAATTACGAATAAGTAGTGAGGAAAAAAGTGTTAGCAGGATTTTTAGAAGCTGTATTCAATGGCATTAGTATTGGCGCTGTATTATTAATTGCCGCGTTAGGACTAGCTATTATATTTGGATTGATGGGCGTTATCAATATGGCGCATGGTGAATTGATGATGTTTGGTGCTTATACAACATTTGTTGTGCAAAATGTATGTAAGCAATTTGGTGGAGTGTGGTTTGAAGTCTATATATTTTTGGCTTTGATTATTGCTTTTATTTTTACGGCTGCTGTGGGATTAATTTTAGAACGAGGTGTAATTCGTTATCTCTATGGACGACCTCTAGAAACTCTATTAGCAACTTGGGGAGTAAGTTTAATTTTTCAACAGTTTGTTCGCAGTGTGAATTGGGTATTAATAATTGGCATAGCTCTATTTTCTCTGTTATTTTTTGGAGGTTTATGGATTTTAAATTCTCGTACTGATTTAGGAAGAGTTCGTAACTGGATTGTGGCAGTGATATTTTTATTATCGCTGGGGGTGACAATTACAACGGGCAATTTATTAAGTCAAACTTATCAACTAGCGGTGACTCAACCTTGGTTTGGCGCTCAAAATGTGGATGTAACAGCGCCGACTTGGTTACAAGCAGGTATGTCTTTGGGTGGTGTGCAATTGCCCTTTGCTAGGTTATTTATTATTGCTTTAACAATAATCTGTGTGGCGGGAATTTATTTATTTTTACAACGTTCTAGCTGGGGTTTAAGAATTCGGGCTGTGACGCAAAATCGGAGTATGAGTGCTTGTTTGGGAATTCCAACTCAAAAGGTTGATGCGATTACTTTTGCACTGGGTTCTGGTTTAGCTGGTGTGGCTGGATGTGCGATTAGTTTACTCGGTTCTGTAGGGCCAAATACGGGACAAAACTATATTATTGATACTTTTATGGTGGTTGTGGTTGGGGGTGTGGGGAATTTAGCCGGGACGATTGTGGCGGCGTTGGGTATTGGTACGGCTAATTTTTTAATTGGTTCTGGGACTTTGGCTTTGCTGTTGAGTCCTGTTAAGCCTTTGGCTGATTTGTTTACTTTTTTTGCGACGACGAGTATGGCTAAGGTGATGGTATTTGCGCTGATTATTGTGTTTTTACAGTGGAAGCCTGGGGGGATTTTTCCGCAGAAGGGGCGTACTGTTGATGTTTAAAACGAACCGCGAAGACGCAAAGGACGCGAAGAAAGAATGAGGAAGAAGGGAGGAGGGTTAATTTTAATTGAGGTGGGGGTGGTGGTTGCGATCGCACTTTTCCTCATTATCATTATGCCACTGTTGCTGTCGGAGTTTCGTCTAAATTTATTAGGGCGATTTTTGTCGCTGGCAATTGTGGCTTTGGGTATTGATTTGATTTGGGGTTATACTGGTTTACTAAGTTTGGGACATGGTATTTTCTTTGGTTTGGGTGGATATGCGATCGCAATGTACCTGAAACTGCAAGTTCCTACTGGTGAGTTACCTGATTTCATGGGACTTTATGGGGTTACGGAACTTCCCGCCTTTTGGCAACCTTTTTATTCTTTTCCTTTGACAATAGCTTTTGTAGTACTAATTCCAGGGTTATTGGCGGGAATATTAGGATATTTAGTTTTCCGAAATCGCCTCAAGGGAGTTTATTTTTCTATATTGACTCAAGCGGGAACTATTGTATTTTTCAACTTCTTTAACGGTCAACAACAATTTTTCAACGGTACAAATGGACTGATAGATTTTACAACTTTGTTTGGGGCAACGGTCAGTGATGCGAAAACGCAGTTTGTTTTCTACACGTTGACGGTAGTATTTCTCGCAGCCACCTACGGCGTTTGTCGCTGGTTGACAACTGGACGCTTTGGCAGATTGTTGATAGCTATTCGTGATGATGAAAGTCGGGTAAGATTTTCTGGCTACGACCCTACAGATTATAAGGTGCTGGTGTTTGCAGTTTCAGGTGCGATCGCAGGTATAGCAGGAGCATTTTACACCATTCAGAGTGGTTCTGTCTCACCCAGAGCAATGGATATTGCTTTTTCGATTGAAATGGTGATTTGGGTAGCTGTAGGAGGACGCGCTACTTTAATTGGCGCAATTGTCGGAACTTTGTTAGTAAATTATGCTCGCACTTTTTTAAGTGAACAATTTGCTGAAATCTGGCTATTTTTCCAAGGCGCACTATTTTTGATAGTCGTTACAGTGCTTCCTGACGGCATAGTGGGATGGTTGCGTAGCCAGAATATATCTTTTTTCAACCGCCGTCAAGAAATTGCTACATATCCTACCTTAGAAGAAGACGCCGAAGTGCAACATGAACGCGAAAATATTGGAAACTGAAAACGTAACTGTTAGTTTTGACGGATTTAGGGCGATAAATCAGCTTAACTTTAGCATGGATGTGGGTGAATTACGAGTAGTAATTGGCCCCAATGGTGCAGGAAAGACAACATTTCTGGATGTGATTACGGGGAAAGTGCAACCAACCGTTGGGCGAGTTTTATTCAAAGGAAGAAACCTGCGTTCTTTACCTGAATATAAAATTGCGCGGTTAGGAATTGGGCGCAAGTTTCAAACACCGCGAATTTACCTGAATTTAACGCCCCATGAAAATCTAGAAATTACTAGCAACCGTAATAAAAACGTCTTTTCTACTTTGTTTGGACGTTCTAATACTGTTGAAAAGAATAATATTAAAGGATTATTAGAAACTATCGGTTTAACTGCTAAAGCTGACATCAGAGCAGGTTTACTTTCCCACGGCGAAAAGCAGCGTTTAGAAATTGGGATGTTAGTAGCACAGTCACCTGACTTATTACTTGTTGATGAACCCGTTGCTGGTTTAACAGATGAAGAAACTTACAATATTGGCGAACTGCTTTTAGCACTAGCACAAAGTCATTCCATTTTAGTAATTGAACATGATATGGAATTTGTGCGTCAAATTGCCAAGAAAGTAACGGTGTTACATGAAGGTTCGGTACTGTGCGAAGGAAATTTTGAGGAAGTACAAAATGACTCTCGTGTTATTGAAGTATATTTAGGAAAACAGGAAGACTAAATTTTTAGCTCTACAAGGCTTAGATATACTATAGTCACAAGCTTAGTGTATAAGGAAATATGAGGTTTAATGTAACGGTTGACCGTGATGAAGATGGTGCATGGATAGTAGAATGCCCCAGCATTCCGGGTTGTGTCAGTCAAGGTCAGACTAAGGAAGAAGCACTAGAAAATATCAAAGATGCGATAGCTGCCTGCCTACAAGTTCGTGCCCTATTTCATCTGTAAAAAATATCAGTGGTGGCTGTTATTTGGCTACAGTTGACAGTTAATAAGCAACATTATGCTACATTAATATTACAATTTATTAGACGAATTCCCTCATGTTTACTCGTTTTGAAAAGCTATCTAGACGTGCATCAGAGTTGACAAACTGCTTTTACTGTGGCGCTTCTCTTCCAGCAACATCAGGGGAACATATCTTCAACTCATCTTGGGGCGGTTCATATAAAGACAAAAATTTGATTTGCTGTTAATGCACTCTAGCTTTTCAAATTCGACAGACAAAGCTTTTCTTATTTATGTGCAAGCTGTAATGAATTCATGAGTATTCAAATTTAATATTTACATAATTTCTAATGCTAAAAATTTCTAACCTTAACGTTTACTACGGCGAAAGCCACATTCTCCGCAATGTAGATTTAAGCGTACCATCTGGGCAAATGATATGCCTGATTGGACGCAATGGTGTAGGGAAATCTACATTACTTAAAACAATTATGGGTTTACTCAAACCCCGTAGCGGTACAATTAATTTAGCTGGAGAATTAATCAACTCAAAATCACCTGACCAAAGGGCAAAGTTGGGAATTGGTTATGTTCCCCAAGGACGAGAAATTATCCCTCGTTTAACAGTCAAAGAAAATTTGCTGCTGGGGTTAGAAGCTAGACGCAAGCCAGTAAAAAAAGCAGAAATTCCAGAGGAAGTTTTTAGCTTATTCCCGGTGTTAAAAACCATGCTTTCGCGGATGGGTGGTGATTTGAGTGGTGGACAGCAACAACAATTAGCGATCGCTCGTGCTTTAATGGGAGAACCTCAATTACTCGTCTTAGATGAACCCACCGAAGGTATTCAACCCTCCATCATCCTAGAAATTGAAGCCGCAGTTCGTCGCATTGTCGAAACCACAGGCATTTCTGTTTTATTGGTAGAGCAACATTTGCACTTTGTTCGTCAGGCTGATTACTATTACGCCATGCAAAAAGGTGGTATTGTCGCCTCCGGTTCCACAGCCGAACTCAGCCAAGATGTGATTCAACGCTTTCTAGCTGTTTAATTTTTGATATTTTTATATCAACACTGTCGGAAGCAATTAAGTCTGCTGCTTCTTGTAAAAGCTCATGTTGTTCCTTTTGAATGGCTTCTAAGCGACTAGAAATTTCTGCTAATCGTTGTTGCTTACTTGGTTGAAAATTTTCAGGTAACAAAGCTGGCAGGTTATCAATTGTTTTAGTAGCTGTAATTTTTTGAATACCAAAACTGCCAACTTTAGCTAAGGATAGAAAACTAACTTTAATCAAAGCCAGAAGTAATTTTATCGGGACTTGGAGTATTGACCAACTAGCTGTTTCAATTAAGCGGACAATTGCTTTGATGATGCTCCAAAGCAAGGCAAGTGCAAACAGCAAAATCACTATACTAATAATTGGGTGATTAGTTGCCCAACCTAGTACTTGAACTAACCGAAAAAATATCGGGTGTTGTGTCAACCAATCATTTGCAGAAGATGCGATCGCATCTTTAACTGCGCCCGATGTTGTACTCTTAAATTTGTCAGTAGTTTGCCAAGTTTGTTCTAAACTTGTCGTAACTGTATCAATTGCTTTATCAGTAGTTGTAGTTGCTGTTGCCTTCAAAGACTCGCCAACTTGTTGTGCTGAGTTACTTAGAGAGTTAACATTTTCACCTACAAAATCTTTTACATTTTGCAAGCGTTGCAAAATTCCGTTAGATAAATGTATGTCTACTTGGGATGCCATAAAATATTTCACCGAGGTTGAAATCTAACCCGCAACCCATCTTTAGGGCGATTAGTGGGAACCGTAACTACCTCTAAACTTTGATTGGGTAATATCTCCCAATGATAATTGCGTAAAAGATGAGCAGCAACAATCTTCATTTCCATTTTCGCAAAAGCTATACCAATACAGATGCGTGGCCCACCACCGAAACCAACTAAACTAAAAGGATACTTTTTGTGTTCTTGGCGCTCTTGACTGAAACGCTCTGGATCAAAACGCTCTGGTTCAAGGTAAATTTCCTTTAGGCTATGAGTTATCAGAATTGAGTAAAGCAACTGCCAACCAGCAGGAACGTGATAACCTTTAAACTCAAAGTCTTTGATTACACCACGAAACCCACCTCCGACAGGTTGGTGCAATCTTTCAACTTCCCACAAAACCTGCTCTAAATAGGGCATTTTACCCAATTGCTCTAAATCCAAATCACCTTTACTAGCAAGTTGCAATTGTTCAACTCTTGCTTTTTCGAGTACTTCTGGATGACGGGCTAACTCTGTACACAACCAAGTCAGCATCGAAGTAGTTGTTTCATGTCCAGCGAAGAGTAACAGCACCGCTTGGGCAATGATTTCTTTTTCACTTAAACTATTTCCATCTTCATCTTTAGCTTGGATTAACAAGCTGATGGTATCTTTAGTTGGGTTTTGCTGACGTTCTCTAACAACTTGAGTTAGATGCTCTAAAATCTGATCACGAGCTGCTATAGCTTTACCAAATGTAGTAAATGGTAATGGCAACGGATTAATAGCAAACAGCCCATTCGTCAAAGTTGTAAACAACTGGCTGAGGCGCACACATTCAGCCCCAGGACGCGTACCCAACAACAATTGACTGGCAATATCAAATGTTAGCTGTTTAAACTCTTGAAACCAGGTAAACTCCTGTTTTTTCTCCCACTTTTGGAGATACCCGTGCGTAATATCTTCCATTGTGGAGACATAATTCGCCAATGCTGGGCCATGCAACGCCGGCATCATCAAGCGGCGATTTCTGCGGTGTTCCTCTCCATCTTGCAGAAAAAGCGATTCACCCAGTAATGTCTTGAAATTATCAGGCCATCCCTCGCGCCAAGAAAAATCCTCCATGTGGGTTGACAAAACGAACTCTAATGCCTCCGGCCCTGCCATTACCACAGTTGGTCTGCCAAGAAGATGGGTTTTGAAGATAGAACCATACTGGTGATAGCGCTTTTTGACAAAATCGCGGTCGAAAACAAAGGACAGTGTTTCACCTAATACAGGTATACCAAAGCTTCCTGGAGGGATTTGATTACTTTTCATCTCTGGTTTAAAAACTACATATTGGCAGAAATACAATAATATTTATTTTGTCTGAGCGATCGGGGTATCCACAAGAGCAGGAAAATTTTCAAACATTTGTGTCCAAGAGTAGCCGTATCGCAGCCCAACTGCAAACATGAATGCTGCTATACCTAAAATTATGTACAGCAAAGTACGGCTACTCAAGGTAGGTAAAAACCCCACCCCTAGTGTCGGGCTGAGTTTAATTGCGTTAGCGACGTAGGAGCGTCATGGCGAAAAAGCGAATTTCAAATTGGATTTATCCCCAAAATTTAAAGCTTAGGGCAATGAAAGCCGCTCTCAGGTACAATTTCTAGACTTATGTGTACACCGTAGGCTCTTCGAGAGGGGATTAAAGGCTGGGGTGTAACGACTGTGGGAATCATAATTAATTACCCAGACATGATATAAATAGAACTTTCAAGAAGTAAGGCAGCTATGCTGTATTGCTAGAGGTAGAAGAAAAGAGGATTTGACTTGTTTACCCCCAGTTGAACTGCTTCTAGAAAAGCTGTCCTTAAGTAAGAGAGGTTAAAAAAGTGCTTTTTTCATGGTAAAGACTCTACGTACCGGGCTTGATACAATTAGATTATTTAGCAAAGAATTAGGGGTAAAAAATGGGTATTTTAGGTTTAATAATTTGATATTTAATAAAATAAATTGTTATTTGGTATTTTAATAATTTTCAATTAAGGCTAATTTAGAGGTTTACTGTTATTAAAAATTTTATTGTAATAAAATATTTTTGGAAAAATATTTAATTTATTCATAATTTCTGTTTAAAAATTGAATAAACAATAATATGTTTAAATCTGTCCAAATATCAATAATAAAGCAGTGTAATTGGTTCTAAAGATATGGTAATGGGACTTGAGGTAATTGATTTGTCACTACTGATGATGTTATTATTAGAGCGTGGGTTGATTTTGGGTTTATTATCTCCAAGAATTGACTTGTAATGTATCATAGACCAAAATTCATCAGTATTGTTAATTGATTGATTAGCAGTGTGAAATGGCTATGGGTCTGAATATCTAGACTTGATACCAATAAATTGATGAGGTTACAGAGGAGCAAATAACCATGAGCAACTTAACATCTCCACCTACCGATGTTCAACAAACGAAGAAAAAAAACTTAGCAGCAGATAAAAAACCTCGAGCTACAGATGATATTGTACGTAGTTATCTGCAAGAGATCGGGCGTGTAGATTTGTTGACTCGTGAACAAGAGGTTATTTTTGCCCAATATGTGCAGCAGATGATGAATTTACTAGCTGCTAAAGAAGAATTAGGTGTGAAATTAAAGCAGGAACCCACGCTGCAAGAATGGGCAGATCAGGTGGAATTAAGTGTTGAGTTGCTAAAGCAACAGCTAAGTCAAGGACATCAAGCCAAACAGAAGATGATTCAGGCTAATCTCCGGTTAGTGGTAGCAGTGGCAAAGAAATACCAGCACCGCAACCTGGAATTTATGGATTTAATTCAAGAAGGTACTTTGGGTTTAGAGCGAGGGGTAGATAAATTTGATCCTGCTCTTGGTTATAAGTTTTCTACCTACGCTTACTGGTGGATTCGTCAAGGGATCACACGAGCGATCGCCCAACAAGGACGAACAATTCGTTTACCTATCCACGTCTTTGAGAAACTGAACAAAATTAAACGGGTGCAACGAGAATTATCTCAACAGTTAGGTCGCGTTCCTACTACTGCTGAAATTGCTACCGCGTTATCTTTGACACCGAGCCAAGTTCGAGAGTGTTTGTTCTTGGCCCGTCAACCCTTCTCTTTAGAGGCGCGAGTTGGTGAACAACAAGATACAGAATTGCAGGACATACTGGAGGATGATGGCCCTTCTCCCGAAGACTATGCCGTTGAAGAATCTTTGCACCAAGACTTACAAGACTTGTTGGCAAAGCTGTCTCCCCAGCAGCGAGAAATATTAACCTTGCGCTTTGGTCTGACTGATGGATATGAACTTTCTTTAGCACAGATTGGCGATCGCATGGGTATTAGTCGAGAACGAGTGCGTCAAATAGAGCAAAAAGCTCTAAGTCTCCTCCGACGGCAAAAAGAACAAGTGCGTAGTTATCTAGCTAGCTGAGGTTATTTTCTCACAATAAATGTAGGGTATTTAAACTCAGGAAGTCACCATTATAACTGTATAAAACTCAGTCATTTTGGGGGAAAATAGACCTAAGCATCTTAAAGGTTTGATATGAGTACATCAAAGACAGTGCAACAATTGCAAGCACAATGGGTGACTTCTGAAAACTTTCGGCGTTATGGACAGGTGATTTTTGCAAGTCTTGATGGCAAAGCTTACGATGTGGAAGATGCACAGGTAAACCTGCAAAACGGGATTCCACGATTTTATATTATGCGGTTGGAGAAGAGGGGGCAAAAGTTTCACAAAATTACTCGCCATGTGCAATGCACTCAATGTCTGGGTTCTTTGGAAGGAAAAGATTGGTTAATTACAGTTTGTCCTCCTAATAATGATGTGAATGAACCAGCATTAGAAGAGATTGCTGCTTTCCGCATTCCGGGGAATTGTTTTATCAAGCTACATGAGGGTACTTGGCACGCTGGGCCATATTTTGATCATGAAGCTGTAGATTTTTATAATTTGGAACTAGCTGATACAAATGTGGTGGATCATTTTACCCATGATTTTCTCAAGAGTCATCAATTAGAGTTTGAGATGGTTTAGGTGATATTGGGTTTAATGAAATACAAGAACCCCACCCCCAAGCTCCTCGCTTGCGGGGAGGAGCTTGCTTTGATCCCATCTTCCGCACTTCAAAAAGTATTATAAATAATACAAAAATAGTTACTAAGAATATTCATACTATTAAGTATTAATACTGGTAATAGTTATTGGCTGG
>NZ_JACJQM010000086.1:0-21016 GCF_014696655.1 Nostoc sp. FACHB-888
TCTGAAGTAACGAGGAGGACAGTCAAACATTATTTAACAAACGTTAATTTGCAATTTCAGCTTCCAACAAACTCAACAATTTCTCTTCTAAAACCGTCAAATAAGCCCGATTCACTTTCTCTAACGATTCCAAAAACTTCTGCACCGACTCCTCCAGCCCACTCGAATACACCCGTGATATGCGATCGCATATCACCTGCATTTGCTCACACTCGGCAGGCAGGTAATCGTAAGATTTGAGGTGTTGTAACCCTACGGCGTACTCACTATCCCACATTTTCACGATGCAACTAAAGTCATTCACTGCGCTGACAATTGCCCAACAGCCACCTTTGCCTCTGAGTTCTGGGTTGTCTTTGGCAAGGATTTGACACACTTCGCCAATTGGGTAACTGTTGGGTACTTAGGTGCGTTCCATAATTTGTTGCACCCATCTTTAACAATGCGATGAGTGGTACTTTACTATTGGCTCGTTGTACGCCGTCTGCTAAACCTCTTGTTTTCGCCCAGATCACATTAATTAAGGTTTAGCTTTACATTTACTAATCCTTTAGTAGAAGTATATTCCCGACCAAAACTTTTCTTAAGAAAGAGGTATTAATTAAAAACTTTATTAACAATTGTAAAGATAGTCCCAAAAATCAACGCAATCTATGCAATCACCAGAAGCTCAAACAACAAAATTCGAGAGTAAAGCTCCTTTGTCAAAGGATACTACTTCCCATATTCAGCCCGAATCAAAAACTGAGCCAATAACTCAGGTACAATCAGATAGCGTGCTGACCCGCGAACAATTGCCTAACAAAGGATTTCGTATTACCCTCACCCTGATTACTAGCGTGATTATTCTAAGTGTCGTCGCCATTTACTTCGGCATTATTCATCCTTAGTACATTGTTACAAAACCGAATGGCACGCCCCTTAAAGCTAAATCGACTATAAGACTTATGGGTGTGGGGTTTAGTAATCAAGGAATTTATTAAGGTTGCACTTAATTTTGGCTTTTCTGATTTTTTCCTACACTCTGCACCCAACCTTTGATGCCGTAAGGCGTTGATTACAGACAATGAAACAGAAGATTAACGATCGCCTGCAATCCTGCCCAAACCTTTGATGCCGCAAGGCGTTGATCACCACTGCTAAATCTGGAAATTAAAACTCCCAAAGGCTTGAGCGTGATTGGCCTCTCCCAAAGTTACAGAAGAGGGCTAATCCTATATTCTCGCTCAATCAAACCCAACAACTTCTCCTCTACCGCAGTCAAATACGGTCGCTTCAACTCACCCAGGTACTTCAACATAGCACTTGGGGCATCTTCTAAGCTTTCATTTTCCCGTAACCGACTGATGCGCTCACTGATTAAGGCATCACCGTGCCGAAAGAGATAATTTGTACGCTAAGGCTGAAACCAAGATGGGGCAGGCTTTCCAAGACGTGCTTTCTACCATCATTTTTGTGAAATAACTTATAGTTATACTGCTAGTTTTGATCTAGTTTGAACGAAAAATCGTCGTTTCACGCACTTGAAATTTTCTTAGCGTACTGTTTTCCCGGATTGGCACGGTGATGCCAGGTTGATCTCGCACTTCCCAACCATGACAGTAAGGACAGTGGAAAATGCTGCTACCCCAGAGTTTTGCGAATCCATCAATTGCCGGAAGTGAATCTTTCATACCCGTGGCTAACAGTAGTTTGCGACCAACAAATTGGTTGCCATCACTCAGGGTGACTTGAAAGCGATCGCCCAATTTTTGAGCATCAACCACTTCGCCCACCTGAATTTCAACATCATCGTAAGAATGCAATTGCTCTCGTCCAATTTGCAGCAGTTGTGCAGGTGAAATTCCATCTCTAGAAAAGAAACCATGAGCAGCATGAGCAACTTGATTGCGTGGCTTTCCAGCATCGCAGACCAAGACCCGTTTGCAGGCTCGTCCGAGCATCAAGGCAGCAGTTAAACCTGCTGGGCCGCCACCGACGATGATCACATCAAAAACATCAGTCTGTGAGTTAACGTTCATAGCTTGTTCTAAATGTTGTTGGCATTGAGTGAGTTGACATTAAGAGAAAATTGAAACCTACCATTGAGTGCATTAGGCGATCGCAACCGCATGGAGCCAACGCTACAGGGGCCAATCAGCGTGGAACTGATCGTCATGCCATGTTCGGTTGCGATACCATGACAACACGGTTTTAGCCTGAAATGCCCCCCAGCATGGCAATCAATCCGCAGGCAGCAACTACTGTGATCGCGCCCCACTTAAACTTGTTTCCACTTTCTCTAAGCAGATTTGCCCAGCAAAGGCACTCAGGTACTAACGCCGCTTCTAAAAATCAGAACTGCTAAGGATTTGTGTAAAAATAACCTGAACAATTTTTGTGCGAAAGCTAGATTTAGCAAGCTATTCCAAATAAATTTTGTACAACTTATTTTTACATGATACCTAAGTGGTAAACCCACGATGTCTGCATAGGCGGCAGCGATCGCACAAGCACTGATCGGAATCGTCACTAGCAGACCCACACCCAGCAGCAAAATACCTGCTAGATTTAGTAGTACCAACACAAAAGCAAAGTTAAGGAAAGAGAACCAATTTTTGGAAATCAGCTTGCGGCTAAACTCCATCCCAGCCCAGAAATTCATCTTCCTTTCGAGTACTAAAGGCAGTGCAAAGATGTAGGCGACTGCTAGGTAAAGACCAGGAATGAGAAGCAGTAATAACCCAATAGCAATCACCATGCTAGTAGTCTACCAAGGCAATTTTGCTAGGTTAAACTCGGATATAAACGCTGCATTTTTCTGCGAGCATCTTTAGTTTGAAAACTCCAATAGACACTGGCTTTTTGTTGATTACGTTCTTTTTCCCAAGCGGCAATCTCAGAAGTTAATGTTTCTGCATTAGGAATACGCCGTTCTAAACACTGGCGAGATAAAACAGATAATTCAATTTCTACTTGATTTAGCCAAGAAGCGTGTTTAGGAGTATAGTGAAACTCTAATTTTTGAATAATGCGGCGTGCTTCTTGTGGAGAAAAAACTTCATATAAAACACTTGGAGTATGAATGTTTAGGTTATCAACTACTAAACGAATTACATCAGCATCACGATAATAAACATATACTAAATCTTTCAACTGTTTAGCGAAGTCTACTTTTGTACGACGCTGCGTGACTTCAATGTGTCTCCACCCTGCCAAAGGTTCAAAAAAAGCAAATAAATTTACGACTCCGTTGCGTTTGTATTCATAGTCATAACGCTCAGGCTGTCTTGGTTCTGCGGGTATTGGAAGTCTTACTTCTTCTACTAACTGATATAAGCGTTCATCTAAGCAAAGTACAGGTTTTTTCGGATTATACTGCTCATTGTATAAGTCTAATACATCTTCCATCCGCAACACAAATTCTGCGTTTACTTCTGGAATACACCATTGTTCTTTCAACCAAGGCTTAATTTCATTTTTTTTAAAGTTTGACGTACTGTTTCATCTGATATTGAATCTATGATACCAACGTTCACTAAATGATCTGCTAATAATTGCATTATCCAACGCACTCTTCCTTCTGGCGGATTAGAACAAGCAGTCGCAATCAAAAATGCTTCTTGCTTTTCATCCAATTTTTTAGATTTTGGTGGATGTTCCCCATCCTTTAAAGCAAACTCTAATCCGCCAATAACAAACTTTTCTCTTGTCCTTTCCACCGTAGCAACATGAACTCGCACTGTGGCAGCGATCGCCGTGTCCGTTTCTCCCTCAGCCGCCATCAAAAGAATGTTTGCACGGGTGATAGTTCTTGCTTTGTGCTTTCCTTTTTTGAGGATTGCTTGCAATTGTAAAACTTCATCTTCGCTTAAATCTACAATATACTTTTTTGCCATGCTCAACCCCTTTTTTGACTAGTTTATCACTCAGAGGGTCTTACCTAGCAAAATTACCTTGGTGGACTACTAGAAACGAGACTGACTAGGAAAAGCGGCAGGTAGTTATTGAAACCCCTGAAGAAATCACCAAACGTTGTGTCTCGATTTTTCAAAAGTTTAAATGCCACGATTAAAAATCCTGCATTTAAAGGGCCAGAAATTAAGAGACTGATGAATGACTCCAGAGTGACAGACTGGCTAACTATGGCGATCGCAATGTTAATCAAGAAAGCCACAAGTGTAAAGCCAACAAACCCACCAGGATTTTTCTTGAATGTTTTCCAGCCACTGCCAATGTACTGGCTAATCTTAACTGTGTAGCTTTTCTGAAGTATGCCTTCAAGCCCCGTTGACCCGTAACCTTCCATAGTCGTTCTCTCCAAAATGCAAAAATATTTAAAATTTGGTGGCCCCAATTTAAGTACGACGTTGAATCCCCTTCTAAATTGAACCTTCTGCCTTCTGCCTCCTGCTTTCTTCAACTCTCCGAAGAAGACTTTTCTGAATTGTTTGGGTTAAATTGTGATGACAATCTTTCCTGATGCCAGATTAGATGACATATATTGCATAGCTTCAGGCAGTTTCTCTAGCCCCTGAAATTCGCGATCAATGGTAATGGGCAAGGAACCATCCGCCAATCCTTGACCAATAAATTCTTTGGCACGAGCAAAAGCTTCTTCATCTTGAACCAATCCAAAGTGACGATTTCCAGTGAAATCAAACACTTTATAGCCGTGGAAACAGAATGTGGGCAGAACCTAATACCTTGATTAAAGGTCTTTACCCTGGAAATCCACTTAACGCGGCAGCAAATCCGAAAGCGGTGGCAATCGCTACCGTACCCCATTTGAATGGCGGGTTGCGATCGAGCCAATCCGTGAAGCTGGGGACGCTCAACTTGCCAAAGTCGCCCTCTACAGTGTCGTAACCAGAGATTGGGGCATATAGGTTATCGGGGGCATCTGCCGATTTTGGCTCACCTGTTAGTTGAGCGGTAAAGCCAACCTGGAGAAATAAGCGATCGACAATCGAGGGGGCAATGCGTTGCAGCATCTCTAATATTCGCCCCATATCACCCACAACAAAGTCACGGGTAGGATGTTCAGCCACATATAAAATAGCATCGGCAACGGTACTGGGTTTGTTGTAAGGCGGTAATCCGGCAGGCGCTACTCCCATCCTCGTCCGAATTTTGTTGAAAATGGGTGTATTCGTGATGGCGGGCATCACATTCGTGACGCTGATTGGCTGTTTTTGGTGCTGCAATTCAATTCGCAGGGAGTCTAAAAAGCCTGCCATACCATGTTTGGAGGCTGCATAGGCACTTTGCAAGGGAAACGGAACTCTCGCCGCTAACGAGGAAACATGAATGAGTGCACCGCCGCCTTGTTTGAGGTGCGGTAGAGCCACCATTGCGCCATAAGCTTGCCCATTCAGGTTGACATCAATGACTCTTTTGAATTCTTCTGGTGTGATTTGGTCAAATGGTGCAACGATGCTGGTTCCAGATAGATGTACCCAGGTATCGAGTCGTCCGTAAGTGGCAATGGTCTGATCGGCGATCGCTTTCACCTGTTCAAATTCGCTGACATCGGCAATGACGGCGACCGCTTCTCCGCCCAACTGTTTGATCTCCTCCACCAAAGTTGCCAACCCAGACTCGCTACGAGCAGCAACAACAACTTTTGCCCCTTTTTTAGCAAACCGTAGGGCTGTCTCCCTGCCAATTCCACTAGAAGCGCCAACGATGGCGACTACTTGCTGACTGATAGGTTTTAATTTCATGGGTTCTACTCCTAAAATTGAATTTCTTTGAATACAGTCCACAATGCTTGCGGCGAATAATTGCCAATGCTTACACCCGGGTTCATCCCTCTGAGAAAGATGTCTCACAGCAACGTCTAGTGTCAGTCCTTGAGGAACGATAGAAGGTCGTTGTTGAGTTGTTCCTTGTGCGTATCGGTTAAACTGTGGGGTGCGCCTGGGTACACTCTTAGGTTGGAATGCTTCACCAGTTTGGCGGCGGCTAGCGAGAGGATCAGATGTTGGCGGTTTCAGGGTTTTGTCAACAGATTTGGCGGAAACTGCTCCACGCCTCCTCGACGAGATAGTAGCCCTGATTTTTATTGTCTTGATCAGCTCGCTGTGAATCCGCCATCTACGACCAAAGGTTGGCCAGTAATGTAGCTGGCAGCATCAGAGCAGAGAAAAACCACGGCTTGAGCGATTTCTTCTGCCTGACCCATGCGTCCCATTGGCACCATAGACGCTAAAGCATCTGCCGTGCTGCCCAACCTGTCATCCGTCATCTGAGTCGCAATCAAGCCAGGATTAATCGCATTGATCCGAATACCCTGTTTGGCATAGTCGAGCGCTGCCCCTCGTGTCAGCCCCATGACCGTATGTTTACTCGCGCTGTAAATAGATACCCCTGGAAATGAAACTAAACCTCCGACTGAGGAGTTGTTGACAATCACTCCAGATCCTTGAGACAGCATTTGCCCAATCTCATGTTTCATACACAAAAAGAGTCCCCGCACGTTGATTGCCATGAGTTTGTCAAAGTCTTCGATCAATTGTTCATGCAGGGGTTTTGGAGGTAGATCAATCCCTGCATTATTGAAGGCACAATCGAGGCGTCCGTAAGTCTCAATTGTCTTTTGTACTAATGCTTTGACATCTTCCTCACTCGATACATCTGAACGTACAAATAAACATTCAGCGCCAGCATGACGAATCATTGCAGCGGTTGCTTCTCCTTCTAGGTCGCGCCTACCTGAAAAAACAACCTTTGCACCTGCGGTTCCCAGTGCCAGAGCAGTCGCTTTACCGATTCCTGACGTGCCTCCAGTGACTAAAGCGACTTTGTTCTCAAGTGTAATCATTCTTACCTCTGCTTTAAAGTTGATACGAGTGAAAGATTAAACATTCCAGTTTCTCGTGGCGATCGCATCTGGAGTCAACGTACTTTTGCGGAGTTCTTGCAAAAAACCTTCGAGATCAGTGCGGCTTTTGCAACTCGTGCTGTGCCGTGGCGACCGATATAGCGGACAACTTCACCGCCACCTGTAGAGAATCCAATCAGGGTAGCCCCATCTATTATCTAGCGTTTCAATCAGCGTAGCGAGGTCGTAGGCATAGGTATCCATCTCATTTCCGTTCCAGGGTTGGCTCGATCCCCCATGCCCCCGACGATCATGAGCGATTACGGTTGATTTTGCCAGTCGTGGTCGCGCAAATAAGATTCAAAGTTGGTCGGTGCAGGAAAATCACGTTTCAACTGTGCTAAATCCGCTGCGTAGCCGACGTTCTCAAACCAGCGATACATGATAGTCAATTCCTCTCCAATTTGCTGCTCAAACGCTTCAAACGGAATTTGTTGGTATTTGACGGTTTTTCCTAAAACACGGCTGAACGCAGCAGCGATTTCCGACATGGTCATGTCCACACTGGCAACTTCAATTTCGCCCTTCATGAAGTCTGCGGGGCGATCGAATACATCAGCGACCATCTCCCCATAATCTTCTTCAGAAAGCTGCTGCAACTTCGTCTCAGGACTCAATGGCTGAAATAGCGTTCCGGCTTCAACCATTGGGCGCATCATGTTGTAATTGTAGAAGAAGAAAACTGGTCGCATGATTGTGTAGGGCAACTTGCTCGCTCGGATATATTCTTCGACTTGAAACTTGCTGTCGAAATGCGGAATACCCGTGTTGCGTTCGGCGCTACCCACCGAACTGTAGACGAAGTGCTGGATGCCCGCCGATGAAGCCGCGTCTGCAACCGCTTTGCCCTGGCGGATTTCGGTGTCTAATCCATCTTGAAATATCTGTAGCGAAAAAACGCCGTAGGCACCTTGCAAAGCGCGATCGAGGGAAGCGCGATCGTTGAGATCTCCGACTGCGAGTTCTGCACCTGCTTGTTCGAGGGCAAGAGATGCAGGCTTGTTGGGGTCACGCACCAAAGCGCGAACCTTGAAATTGCCGCGTTGCAAAAGATGACGGGCCACTGCGTTTCCCTGATTGCCTGTAGCTCCGGTGACTAAGATAAGTCTTTCTGCGTTGATTGACTGTGGCATGGGATTCCTCCTGAATTGGTATGGGTTGGGTTCAAGGCAACGATGGCGCTGACTCGACATTTACCTTGTTGTTCTCATTCTTCAACAGACATTCGATTTAGTCCACGCAAGTTCCTTGAGTTAAAGCTGCAACTTATCGTCAAGCGTGGTATACTTCAGGAAAAAAAGGCACTGATTCAGTGGTTTGTAATTCGCATAAAAGGGTGCAGCCCGTTATAAAAAAGATTCGCTTTGCCCTTTTCCTCAAACCGCATCCCACCGGAAAACTTCGAGTTACCCTTTCCGGGGTAGATAAAATTTATCGAAGCCGCTCCAATCGAGCCTGGTGTAAAGAGAAAATAGAAAGAAATTAGACTCAGTGGAATTCCTTTGGGAAGACCGACATTAACCCTATTTTTCAAACGGTCGATGGCTCAACAACACACGCTTCGATCCGTCTTAGCACTCCATCTCTGTGTTGTGGCTCACGAACTCCAGCGCAAGCTCCTTTGCCTGCTTACTATACACAGGGTTGTCGAGAACTTCTCTCGCCGCTGCACGTAATTCCTCTGCCGTTGCCTGATTGGTTCTTAGGTCGATTCCGACACCAGCCCACTGCACATGCGCCGATACCTCCCCTTTGTCCTCCGTCATCCCTGCCGAGACTATTGGAATCCCATGCGCGATCGCAAGATTTACCGTGCCATATCCTCCGTTCGTGAGTAGCAGATCTACACTCGGCATAATCAATTCGTAAGGCAGAAACGGCACGACATGGGCATTTGCCGGAATCTCGGTAAGAATCGACTCGATCGGTTGTCCTCCCGTGGTTGCCAGAACGATCACGTCCTCTTCTTTGGCGAGGCCAGTTAATGTCGGACCAATGAGTTGCCCAAGGTTTCGGTTCGCGAGCGTTCCCTGAGTCACAAGAACTAGGCGCTTTGTCCGATCGAGTTCATGCCACCACGTTGGTAGCGCAGGCTGCCCTGGGGGCATCGGTAGAAGACCGATATAGTGCACATGCGACAAGGAGGACGAATCATCCGAATATTGGAAACTCTCGATTCCCGGTTGCAGATAAAGATCGGGCAGCACAGACATACTTTCCAGGGGGGAACACGATAGCGGACTGCAGCCAAGTTCGGCTAGAGCCTTATCTACCCCAGCCTTGGCTGGCTTATGATACACACGCTCTCGTCTCTCACGTTCTGCAAGCTGCTCTTTCTCCGACATGCCCGGTTGTGGCGGACTGTTCTTCGCACTGAACAGATTCAGCAGCTGAACGCCCAGATGCACAATCGCGGGACGTTCCTCGCGTGCTCCCAGAAGCATCGGCAGCGTACCGAAGAACATCGCATCTGTCAGAATGACATCCGCAGGAAAGTCTTGCAGAGCCTGCTTGAGTCCTGCTGCCTGCCCACCGATCTTTTTCGCAAAGAAATATTCGAGGTCGAAGGCTGACAGCTCCAGACCTGGATTCTTCGCCTGCCTCAGATCCAAGTAGAGAGGCATCGCATCGGTGAAGTTGTTGGTTTCCGGAGGCTCCGCAGTAAACGGCACCCCTGCCGCTTCCACCATTAACCTCAACTCAGGTGCCGTCTGTACAACTACCTTGTGATTGTGTTTTATAAGAATATTGGCGACTGCTAGCAGTGGATTCAAATGTCCTAGGGCGGCTGTTGATGCAATTAATATTTTCATTGGAAATCCTTCAGTATGGTTCGGTTACATCTTTAAGCGGTTGCTTTACTCATGGATTCTTGCAAGACGGGTTTTCGGATTTGGGCTTCCAAATACCGCCCTATTTGTTTTCTTGATGGTCTGATTGCCCGCCAAGGTAGTTAACCTAGCTTTCAATCATGTCTTCATTCTTCAACAGACATTCGATTTAGCCCACGCAAGTTCATTAAGTTAAAGCTGCAACTTATCGTCAACCGTGGTATTCTTCAGGAAAAAGACCCTGATTCAGTGGTTTGCAATTCGCATAAAAGGATGCAGCCCGTTATAAAAAAGATTCGCTTTGCCCTAAAATCGGCAATTTGCTTATGGATGCCAATGCCAAAAAATCCAAGCGCAGTAGAGTTGCCTCGGCACGAGTCCGAGGAGTCATCCTGTCGCCTCATGGATGGCAGCGATTTCAAGCGGCAAAACAGCAGGCAGAATCGGAGCAAACCTGGGGTAAGCGGTTCACGCAGGAGGATCTGAACGAACGCACAGGACTATCACTCAATACCCTCGCCCGAATCCTTAATCGCGAACTTGGTGTAGATCGGCAGTCGCTAGAGATCCTTTTTCAAGCATTTGGGCTGGAACTCACAAAGGATGATTATGCACCCCCTGTAGCAGCCTCTAAAACGTTAGAGTCGCAGCGAGAAGATCCGCAACAAGACTGGGATAACGCGGTTGATGCTAGGGTGTTTTATGGTCGTGAAACCGAATTGGCGCAACTTTGGCAGTGGATAGTGACCCAACGCTGTCGCGTGGTTGGGTTGCTGGGGATTGGCGGGATTGGCAAAAGTACGATCGCCGTCAAAGCAGCGCTACAGATGCAGTCTGAGTTTGAGATTGTGGTATGGCGATCGCTGGCGAATGCTCCCTCGTTCGACGAACTCCTGACCAGCCTGCTGAAATTTCTGATGCCGCTTCAGGGAGATGATCCGATCATCCCGGCTACGCTCGACGAAAAGCTTGTCTTATTGATGCAGTATTTGCGATCTAGGCGGTGTCTGTTGATTTTGGATAATGCTGAAACCATTCTGCACAGTGAGCAGGTGGGTCAGTGGAGATCGGGCTATGAAGCTTACGGGCAATTTTTAAGAACGCTGGGGGAAACGCCCCATCAAAGCTGTTGCTTGCTGACCAGTCGCGAAAAGCCACGGGAAATCGCGTTGATGGAAGGCGAACAGAGCGTAGTGCGATCGCTGCTTCTGGGTGGACTCACCCCCGATGATGGACGCGCCATTTTTCGGCAAAAGGGAGCATTTACAGGTTCACTTGCCCAGTGGCAAACCCTGATCAATCACTATGGCGGCAATCCTCTGGCGCTGAAGTTGGTCGCATCTGCCACGCAAGATTTGTTCAACGGCAGCATTGCAGAGGTTCTAACCTATCTTGAGCAGGGCGTTTTTGTCTTTGAAGACATCCGCAATCTGCTCGCTCACCAATTCAATCGCCTATCGGTAGAGGAACAGAAAATTCTCTACTGGTTTGCTATTCACCGAGAGCCGATGGCGATCGCAAAGATTCGTGAAAACGTTATCGGTGCAGCCTCACAACAAACCGTTCCCCAACAAGTAAATTCACTGCTTCGGCGGTCGCTACTCGAAAAAACAGATGGATTATTTTTCTTGCAGGCCGTTGTGATAGAATATGTCACACAACGGTTGATACAACAGGTCTGTACAGAATTTACAACCCGACAGCTTGATGTATGGCAAAGTCATTCATTGATTCGGGTGCAGGCAAAAGACTATATCCGAGAGATGCAATTACGATTCATCGTACAGCCTGTAATGGAATGGCTTTTATCGTCTTATCGAAATGTGTCAGAAGTTGAAGATAGAGCAAGGCTGCTCCTGGCACAACAGCGACAACAGCCAGAATATGGAGCAGGATATGCGGCAGGGAATTTGATCAATCTGCTGATACAGCTCAAAGTAGATTTGCAGAGTTCCGATTTTTCTTTCCTCGTGGTGCGGCAAGCCGACCTAAGACAGATTAATTTGGCGGGAGTCAATTTTCAAAATGCGAATTTAGCAACATCCCTTTTTTCTGAAACCTTGGGGATTGCAACATCAGTCGATATTAGCCCCGATGGTCAATGTTTTGCCGTGGGTGATGTAAGCGGGATGGTGTATCTGTGGAATGTTACATCCCATGAACTCCTCGCTACTTTTGAGGGACATAGCGGTGGGGTTTGGGCTGTTGCATTTAGTCCCGATGGCACGACGTTGGCGAGTGGCGGTAATGATACTGTAGTGCGATTATGGAATGTGCAAAGTGGGGAGTGCTTGCAGGTTTTGGCCGGGCACACGGGGCGAATTTGGTCTTTAAGCTTTAGCGCTAATCGTCAATGGTTAGCCAGTGGTAGTGATGATCAAACTGTGAGAGTGTGGAATTTACAGGGTGACTGTCTGCACGTTTTGAAAGGACACACCAAAAATGTTTATTCCGTTCACTTCTCGCCCAACACTCACGTTTTAGCCAGCGGCAGTAACGATACCTCGATTCGGATTTGGGATGTTGAGAGTGGAAAATGCTTAAATGTGTTGCAAGGGCATTCTTCTGGCGTTCGCTGTGTGCGTTACAGTCCAGATGGTCAATGGTTAGCAAGTGGCGATCTCGATGGCTGCATCCAACTATGGAGTCATCCATCTAATTCTAAAACGCATTCCCTCAATCCTGAATTCAAACCGCTGCGAGGGCATACCAACTGGGTTCGAGGCATTGTATTTAGTCCAGAGGGTAACACTTTAGTGAGTAGCAGTGATGATGAAACCCTTCGGATTTGGAATGTGCAAGACGGACACTGTATGAATATTCTGTCCGAGCATACTGGAGCTACTCTGGCAATCGCCATGAGTGCAGACGGTAAGCTATTGATCAGTGCTAGCCAAGACCGAACGGTACGGTTGTGGCAGATGCCAAGCGGACAAAGCATCAAAACGTTGAGCGGCTATACGACCTATGGAAAACACTCCTTGAGTTTTAGTCCCATCCCGTTGGCAGCATCTCAAAAGCAGAATGACTCTACCCCTGCGGGAACTGAGCCAGCCACTATGAGCCACCTGCTTGCCAGTAGTAGTAGCCAAGCGGGAACGATTCACTTATGGCAGTGGCAGGTTGATGGCGATCCACTCAGCTTGCTTCCCTGGAAAACCCTCTCCAGAGAAACCAGCCGAGTTTCAAATTTAAGCTTTAGCCCAGATGGTCAAATGATCGCCACCAATGGGCAAGATAGCTCAATTTTTCTATTGGATGTCCAAACAGGACAGGGCGATCACTGGATCGCTCATGATGCCCCCGTAATAGCGGTGCTTTTTAACCCCAAAGGGCGAACCTTGGCAAGCAGTAGTTATGACCAGACAGTACGCCTGTGGAATGTGCAAACTCGTCAATGCTTGCAAGTGCTACGGGGTCATCAGGGTAGCATTCAGGCGATCGCTTTTGATCCCAAAGGGCAAACGCTGGCAAGTGGCAGTTCTGACCAAACCATTCGCCTTTGGGATGTGCAAACTGGAGATTGCCTGCGGATGATAGAAGGGAACGGGGGTGGTCTTTACACGCTAGCATTTCATCCAACCGAGCCGATTCTGGCGAGCGGCAGTTTTGACCAAACCATTCGCCTTTGGGATATGCAAACTGGAGCCTGTCTGCGAATGTTACGAGGACATACCAGTGCCGCGTATACTCTCGCCATTAGCCCTGATGGTCAACTTTTGGCAAGTGGCAGTGACGATCAAACCGTGCGCTTGTGGAATCTGCAAACAGGAGAATGCCTTCATGTCATGTCCGGACATATCAGCTGGATCAGGTCAGTCATCTTTAGCTCTGACGGTCAAATTGTATTCAGTGGCAGTGACGATCGCACCATAAAACTGTGGGATGTCACTACGGGACGCTGTATCAAAACACTAATAGGCGATCGCCTCTATGAAGGCATGAATATTCAAGGCACAACAGGGTTGACAGTGGCTCAAAGAGCTACCCTTAAAGCACTAGGGGCAATTGAACATTGAAATGACATCCCTCTAGCCTCAGCGCCTTCGCTTGTGTTCAAGGGTGTCTAGCAACTGTTGAAAGGCGTTGAGTGATCGCGCCATTTCCTCGTTTACGAGTTGGTCAACTCGTTTATCCGAAAGTATTTCCGTTTCGCTTGTTAGAATCTGTTCATTGCTTTCATCGTCAATCAGCCTTGTAGGGAGTAGAGAAACCTTACGATACTTTAAGAGCGTTGACGGCTTTAGCATCATCACGGTTTCAGGAGTTGCTATCTGAAAATATTGCCATGCACATTCAGGCGGAATATCTGTGCAATCCCACACCAACCGCAGTGGCTTTGCCCCTTTAGGGAGCGAACGCTGGCGTTCACTTTGATAGTGTTCATAGAGTAGCCTGGATTGCATCATGCCAAACGATGTCTCTGGGTGAGCAATGAGTGGATTAATCGCCACATCCCACTGAGCAATGGCAAAACTGGCAAAGCAAACGCTGTTACTCACGGACTTTCCTCGCTGAATCTGCTTCTCTAATCCTCTGAGATAACTGTCAAAGACCTGGTTGTATACGTTTAGAGAAAACACTAACGTAGCATTCACATTCATGCCTTCGCGAAGCAGTTGTTCAATCACTGGCAACATTAATCGAGTTGCTGGGATTCTCAGCAATAAATTATTCCACCCTACAGCCCGCCAGATTTTTTGAGCGGCAGCGATCGCAGTTTCAGCTTCAAATAGCGTATCAGGTGGCAGATCGACTTGAACATAGCCATCTCTTCCTTGTGTATGAGTATGAACTTGTTTCAACCGATCAGCCGCTAATTGCATATCTCGCACCAGCAAGTATTCATAATCTGCTCGAGCGCTCTGGCTCATTCCTTGCTGTGCCAGCGTACTGAAGTCGCGATCATACGCATGTCCCTGGATGGCAAGATTCAACGCCTCAAAGTTCGAGCGTGCACCACTTAACCCATCCTCTTCAATGGCTTGTTGCAACTGACCACTGCTCACCCAGGTTCGCTCAAACCCATCAAGCCAAACGGATTGTCCACAGCCACGGAGTGATTGTAACAGGTTCATATTACAAACTTTATGCTTAAAGATTCAAACGTTCAATGTATGTTTTACTTTAAAAGCTGAACTATATCTTCAGCAACACCGAGCGCTGAAGCAGGATTTTGTCCAGTTACTAAGCGTTCGCTAACTACAATATGGGCTTGAAAATTTCGGGCTTCGGTATGTTTAGCTCCACGTTCTATGAGTTTTGACTCTAGCAAAAATGGCATGGTTTTTGTGAGTCCGACGGCTTCTTCCTCTTCATTGGTGAAGGCTGCTACTGTCTTATTAGCGACGAGATATGCTCCGTTAGATAGCTTAACATTCACAAGCCCAGCAGGACCGTGACATACTGCACCAACAACGCCGCCTTGTTCATAAATGGCTGCCGTTAGTTGAGCAAGTTTCTTATTGTCCGGAAAATCCCACATAGTCCCATGTCCACCTGCAAAAAAGATGGCTTTGTATTCAGATGGCTTAATTTCTTCAGGAGACAAAGTGTCTTTCACTTTGGCCATAGCTTTGGGATTATTGACAAACTGTTTATTGAGAGGATCGTTAAGTTTGTAGCTATTTGGATCTATCGGGGCTGCTTTTCCTGTGGGACTAGCAAACTCTACCTCAAATCCCGCTTGAGTGAATACTGCATGGGGATGAGCAGCTTCATCAAGATAAAAGCCTGTTTTCTTACCTGTATTCCCCAGTTGCTCGTGGTTGGTTAAAACGATGAGAATTTTATTAGGAGTATTGCTTGTTACAGGCTGTCTTTGAGCATTGGCTCCAAGACAGCTTGTAAGGCTTACGCCTGCAAATAAAACTGTCAAACTTGTTTTGAGGTTAAACATTCTTTAAATCTGCAATCAACAGAGATGAGTGTTATTTTTTGGCTTAATCTAGACAGCTACTGGTGTGAATAGCTTCACAATTCCTTCGGCAACCCCAGTGGCGGATGCAGGATTTTGTCCAGTCACTAAGCGATTGCTCACAACTACGTGTTTTTCAAACTTTGCTGCTTTCGTGTGGGTTGCACCCTGCTCAATCAATTTTGGGGCTAGTAAAAATGGCACGACATCAGATTACTATTATCTAGCACTTTCTGACATAAAACTACAAATTGGCATCGCTGTGGCAAGCTAAAAACTCTTCTGGCTCGATGTTTTAACCACTCAGGAGAGAGAAAATTTTATCCCATACTTTGTCGAAGCAATTTCAATGGCTTTTTCGATGTCGCCGGGACTCGGAGGAGGGTTTTCATTGCGCTCTTGTTCAGGGTTAACTAGCCGACCTACTTCTGCAAAAAACTGCTCAGGTCCAGAAGGTGTCGCTATCGTCAGCACTTTAGCAGGCTTTGACCCGATGTTCTTGAAACTATGGCGCAACCCCTTGGGAAAGTGGAGGTAGGTTCCTTGAGTTGCGACGGTAGTTTGTTCGTCATACTGGTACTCAACCTCACCTTCAAGAATATAGTGGCTTTCATCCGCTTGGTCATGAGAGTGAGGTGGTGTAATACTTTGTGGTTGCATTACCATTTCGTATAACGCATACGCTCCTCCCGTATCTTCTCCCACAGCGAGAAAGGTGTATAAATCACCTAGTACTAAATATGTGGAACCCTTACCAGGCTGAAGTAATGTAGCTTTGGGATTGAGGGTGATTTTTTTGTTCATGGCTTTTCTCCTAAATAGCTTATGGCGTAAGCTGTTGCGACATAAACTCAGTTTGCAAAATTTCCCCAAATAACACCACTCAAGATCCGCCAGTTAAACTCCAATTTAAGTGAATTGCTTTGCCGTTTGTCCTGAAAACTTTGCAAGTCATAGAATCGAAGGCGAAGAATTCAGTGGACAGATTCAGCCTATTATTGGATGAGTAATTTCTGGATTTTATTTAATCCACCTTCCTAATGAGGTTTAACCCAGTTTTTTGTTTCAATGATTCTTATACCCCTGTTAGGAAATTTTCTTGCGAACAAATCATCCAGCTATATCTTTACCACTCTTGTAAGTCATAGCTCTGGGTTTTCTCTTTTTGAGAGGGACTACTGATTTCTTGGGTGCTTGTGGAGGACGGCATTGCTCACAGTAGAGCGGTCGGACACCAAAGGTTTCTCGTTGTGTGGGCTGTTCGCACTGCTTACATACGAAGTTGAAAACGCGAGTGTGAATTTCCCGCTTATGCGCTCTAACGGTGTACTCTCGGACATCAATTGTTTTACTGGGCATCGGTTCTTTCTTCGGTGTTCTATTTATAAGGATAGTTTCTAGATAGCAATATATTCATACACCATTTGATTGAAACAGGGATAAAAACAAGTAACAAGTCGGAAGTCGCAAGTCGGAAGTAAGATAAAAAACTCCAGTTGTGGAATACAAGTCCACTTCAAAAAAAGAATTATGTCAATACATTTAGTACCAGACATAAAGTGTCCTTGTTTCAAGCTCACGACAACAGTTGTCGGTACACTTGCGATTTGCGACTTGTAACTTGCTACTGGGTCTGACAATCTCATGGTTTTTCGCCAGGGATTAAGCAGAGGCGATTGCCACCGACTCATGACGGATACGCGATCACACTCCTGATAGCCGCAAGTTCAGTTTCGCGCTCATCTCCGACTCGCATTTCTAGCGAGACTGGAGCGCGGGAAACGTGAAGATATTCCCGTATTTGATTGGGCAATACATTTAAGGATTCGGCTATTTCTGCTACAACTGGAGGACGACCCAGAGATTGAGACAGTTGCTGCTGTACTCTCCTAATTTTGTTTAACTTTTCGTTGATATGAATTGGTAAACGAATAGTGCGAGACTTTTCTCCGATCGCCCGTGTAATTGACTGTTTAATCCACCAGTAAACGTAGGTCGATAGTTTATAGCCTCGGTTGGGATCAAACTTTTCGATTCCCTTCTGTAAACCTAGTGCCCCTTCTTGAAGCAAATCGAGAAAATCTAAATTGTGGTTCTGGTATTTTTTGGCAACAGAAACCACCAACCGTAGGTTAGCTGTCACCATTTTCTCTTTAGCTTTTTGACCTTGTTGAATGATTGACTGTACTTCAGCTTCGCTTTGCCCAAGTGAGGTAGCTAATTCTCTTGTGGTTGCTTCTCGGTTTAGTTGAAGTGCGAGGCTTGAGCGCTGTTCTTCAATCGCCATCATCTGCTGCACAAGCCGAGCGTTTGTAATTTCTTGCTCAGGAGTTAGCAGAGGGTAGCGTCCGATTTCTTGAAGGTAGGAGCGAACAAAGTCGGTAGTTGAATTAGGCATACGAATACTTTTATTTTTCGTTTTAGTAAAATGTTTTATTTCAAGAATTAGCTAATAAATCAAATCTTAATCATAGACTTAAACCAATATTCATATTTGTCAAATATATTTATAGATATAATACTTGAAATCTTCAAATAGGTAAATACTAAAACCTGCTTTATTTTGTAACTAAGTTTTAAGGTAATGAAAAATTTGGTTGGATTAAATCAGAGGTACGCTACGCTAAATTTAGAGTGAAGTCCTCTCTTGAAGAGAGGATATGTTCAAATTCGCTTCACATTTGAACAAAGCTTAAAAACGCTTTGCGTAAATCAATTGAAAATTACAAATACTTAGTTGAGAAATAATCATGGATATGCAATCTCTACTTACTCTGGCAATAGTAGCCATCTTTTGGGCATTTGTTACTCTCGTTATATTCCAGTTCATTAGTGGACTATTTGTATCGGCTGCTTATGGTAGTAATGTGGTTTCGGTTAGCAATGGAAATATAGCCACTTCTACAATCCCATCAGTATCAAAAATAATCACACCACAAGCTCGAACTTTTGAGAAATTGCCAGATCCTTGGATGTTAGAAGATGAAGTTGTTCATCATACAAGCAATGAAGCAGTTGTTCTCTCATTCCCTACATTGAGATTGCTGCCTCCAGTTAAAGAAGTTTCGCCACAACAAAAACGTGCTACTCGTTCAAATAAAGCTAACAATGCTGCCAACAAATCACCGAAAACTAAAAAGGCTGATGTAAATTTTTCAGGCAAGCGCAAGCCAGGCAGACCGCGTAAAACTGCATAAAACTAAGAAGGTAAAAGGTGAAAGGGATAAAAATTTCCTTTCTCTCTTCCCTTTTACTAATACTTTATTCTTAGCCCCCGACTGATCAACGGAGGTTAACTTATTTCCTGAAAAATAGTGAACGTTATGTGCCCGTTTGATAGCTAACAAAGCCCACATATTAGCTTCGCTTTTTCAAGAGTGAAAATTAAAATTATATGGTTCAATGGTACAGCAACTTTTCACTCAAGGTTCTTTATTCGATTTGCAAACAGTAATTGATTATGGGCAGTCAGTTATTAATGTTGCCCAAGAGCTTGCAAAAGTTTTAATAGATAATCGCCCTCTCCCTACGAAAACTGTTTCTTCCCAGATGAATCGATACTTTCTAGGCACTGCTGCGTCCGGTGCGTGGGAGTGGAAAGACGCTTACGAAGCTATTGAAGTGGCGCAAATCTTATATCTGCGTCATCTGGGAATTAAGATTTTATCACAACAACCTCAAGTGGTTGTGCAACAATTAGAAGAATTAACAGCCCTCTGCCCGACGCATACTCGCCGTAGTGAAGAGTCAGTAAATCTTCAGCAATTCTCCACGCCTCTGCCGCTTGCTTATCTGGTAGCCAAATCAGGATTTGTACAAGCTACTGATTTGGTGCTGGAGCCATATGCCGGAACTGGTTTGTTAGCACAAATGGCTAAACTGCACAGTGCAAGTCTGATGCTCAACGAGCTTGCACCCGATAGAAGTAAGATTCTGCGACGGTTATTCCCTGGCACGCCATTATTCTCAGTAAACGCAGAACAGATTAACGACTATCTGGTTGGCAAGACTCAGCCCTCAGTTGTGCTGATGAATCCACCTTTCTGTGCATCTCCCAAAATCAGCAGTCGCAATCCCGACGCAACTCCTCGCCACATCAACTCGGCATTGCAAAGACTGGCTGACGGTGGACGGCTGGTAACAATCAGTGCCAACTGGTTCTCACCTAATAATCCCACTTGGCGCGAGACTTTTGTTAGGTGGCACTCAGAAGCACGAGTTTTAATGTCAGTCGGGGTTAACGGCAAGGTTTACTCAAAACATGGGACAACTATCGACACTCGGATTACAGTGATCGACAAAGTTCCGGCTGACTTCAGCGAAATCCCTTGTATTACTGAAACTTTGGATCTGCCTGAAATACTGGCACTAATTAAGCAGTTGCCACAGAGGTCTTCGTGGGAACGCTCAGATATCAAAGCTGCTGCGAGAGCAAAAGTTGTTCAATTGCCAAAACGTACTACAGTTGCACAACCAGAAACTGTTTCCTTTCTTCCAGACAACGTAGTAGTGCTGGAATATGAGGTTATCGAGTGGACGGCTAGTGAGGGTTTGAAAGACACCCTATACGAAACATATCGCCCACAACGAATCAGAATCAAGGACGCTTTACCTCACCCCTCGCTTCTTTGTGAAAGTGCAGCCCTAGCACTTGTCTCGCCACCAGCACCAACTTACAAACCGCATCTTCCTAGCAACATTATCACACAAGGCTTGTTATCAGAGGCACAACTTGAAAGCGTTATTTACGCAGGTCAGGCGCACTGTGAATTTCTGTCTGGGTCTTATATTGTTGATGACTCATGGGATAACGTGACTGTCGCGGCTCAGGGCGAAGAAAATGCGGTAAAATTTCGTCGTGGCTGGTTCTTGGGTGATTCCACGGGTTCTGGTAAGGGGCGACAGGTAGCTGGCATTATCCTCGATAATTGGTGTCAGGAACGAAGAAAAGCAATCTGGGTATCAAAGAGTTCTGCACTGATTGAGGATGCAAAACGTGATTGGTGTGCGTTAGGCGGTAGCGAAAAGGACATTATTGATCTGGGCAACATCAAGCTAGGCGACCCAATCCCGTTTACCCAAGGCATCCTATTCTGCACCTACTCAACTCTACGATCCCAAAAGAACGGCAAAAGTCGGCTTAAGCAAATCGTTGAGTGGGCAGGCAAGGACTTTGAGGGAGCGATCGCCTATGACGAGTGCCACGCGATGGGTAACGCAATGGCTCAAGAGGGTAAACTCGGTATGGTTGCAGCATCCCAGCAAGGCATTGTTGGGCTGCGGTTGCAAAACGCATTACCGCAGGCACATCGGTGAGAGGTTAGGACAAAGTACCTTTTGTCAATCAGTTAAAATACTCAAAACATTTAAATAAGAATGATAATCGCATTGAGGGTAGGGGGA
>NZ_JACJQM010000087.1:0-20526 GCF_014696655.1 Nostoc sp. FACHB-888
ACTACATTGACGTTTCAATCCCGCGAACGGGTTTCATTTATTTGAAAGCTTGCAAACTTTGTGTATGGCGACAAGTTACTTCAAACGTTTCAATCCCGCGAACGGGTTTCATTTATTTGAAAGTGATACTCTTACAAGTGCCAGCCGCGTTTATGGATTGTTTCAATCCCGCGAACGGGTTTCATTTATTTGAAAGTCAGAGTGCGGGTTGTTCATTGATAACCAATGCTTAAGTTTCAATCCCGCGAACGGGTTTCATTTATTTGAAAGTGATTTTTGTCTATGTCCCAAATTGCCTTGCCAATAGTTTCAATCCCGCGAACGGGTTTCATTTATTTGAAAGCCCTGGTTGCTAATCCATCGAGAATCGAGAATATCGGTTTCAATCCCGCGAACGGGTTTCATTTATTTGAAAGTCCGCCAGCCAGAAGCTAATTACAGACGCATTCCCAACACTGTTTTTGGCAGGGCTACTTTAAAAGTCCGTTTCCGGCATTTATGACGAGGCTCTATATTGGTACTTAAAGTGTTGAAACTATTGAATTGTCAAGGTTCGGGCGATTTGGCGGGAGGTGGGGGGTTTTCGCCCGTGCTTTGCCCTGCCAAAAATCTTACTAGCATCATAATATGATCGTCTCCTCCTGTCGAGGTTGCTCAGAGCCGTAAGTAATAGTTTTACGTACTGCTCCAGCATCCAAAACATAAATACGCACTGAGTCTTCAGTGGGTTTAATCAAGCTTTCAACTTGCACCTTCAATTTAGCAAACTGCACAGCATTTAAAAAACATTCGAACACACTGTACTGCGTCCAAGTTCCATAGCCAGAGAGCATTTTATGGAGTTTTGTTCGTCGCTTATTCGCCTTTTTATTATCAGGCAAATCATAAATTATAAGGTAGAACAGAGTAGTCATCGTAGAGTTAGAGCTTTATAAGGAACGCCCTCCTGTAAATGTCGGCTCAATAAACGTGCTTGTAATTCGATTGCGCGACGATAACTGCAACGGTAGCCAAAAGAAGGATGCTTGAACTCATCGTTCATTTTTCGTTCCCATGCCTGTAAAAATTGTTTACGTCCAGATTCGGAAAGCCGATATGCACCCAAATTATCAGTGAAATCGTTGGGTTTGATTTCTTTATGAGTGATAACCGAAAGGATTAAATTATCTGCAACTAATGGGCGAAACTCTTCCATTAAATCTAGAACCATAGCAGGTTGCCCTCTAGTTGCTTCATGTAGATAACCAATGTAAGGATCTAAACCTGCTATATGTACCGCAGCTGTTACCTGGACTTGCAGAAGTCCATAAGCAAACCCCAATAATGCATTTACTGCATCTGTAGGAGGACGGCGATTTCTGCCGTTGAACGACCATTCATCTTCAAGCATCGCTGACCAAGCAGCAAAATATTCTCGTGCAGCTAACCCTTCAACACCACGCACTTCATCAAGGGTTGTTTGCTCTTTAACTAGCTGTTTGCGAGACTTCAACGGATTGTCTTTTTGATCGTGGCGGTACAAAACAGTATGTTGATTATGGATTTTACCAATAACAATAGTTTTAACAATCTCCAGACGATGGGCTTCGTTGCAATAAGCAGCATACTGGGACAGGCGCAACTGACCGTTACGGGAGTATCCAGGAAGCGCCGAACCTAAATATTTACCAAAACAAGAAAGGTAATGAACAGGCATTCCTAACTCTAAAGCATAGACTAAAGCATCACCAGTAATCTGGGGGTTCCCCATCAATACAACTTGTTCGACAGTTTGAGCAGGAACCGATTTTTTCTCCCAGCCGCCATCTTCTTGTTTTAAGGCGACTTTAAAAGCTTCAGCAACTTTACTCAGAACAGCATCAGGTTGAGTTACGTAAAGAACAGACATCTTTTAAACCTCAAAGTGTAATTTTTTGATTTCTTTCGGCAAACAAATTTTTTTTAAGCTGCAATCCTGACACTTCTTAGGGTGGTCAATGGGTAGTGGCATCTTCCTTCCTATTGCTCCCCGTGCTGCTGAGATTGCTTGTTCTGTAGCTTCTCGGAGTGTAGATGTAAAATCCACTCTTTCGCGGCGACGGTTGGCATAGTAGAAAATTTCTCCATAGGGAATAAAACCTCCCGTCCGCTCTTCTAAACACAAAGCCGCACCACACAGTTGAAAATGATCGCTCTTGTGATTCGCCATGCGTCCCTTTTTAAACTCCAAAGGGATTAACTCATTATCTTTTTCTTCTACTGCATCGATAATGCCATTAATCAAAAGGCGATCGCTCCACACCCACTGGTGTCGATAAATTACTTTATCACCTTCAACTTTCTTGCCTTCATCATCAACATTGCGATGTAGATGACGGCCAATAATAATGTGTTCGTTATCTGCGTTTTCTCCTAGTTCATATTCTAGGAAGAAACGACGGGGGCAATATTCCCAAGCGTTTAGATAAGCTAAGGGAAGATAATATTGTTCGTTCATGGTTTGTTAGAAGATACAAATTTTTAACTACGAACCGATAAAGACTTATGGGTTTTAAGCTTTTTCGGTTTGGATGGCTTTTGTAGCGCACTTATCCCCGAAGCAAGTTGTGTCTGTCCCATTCCCATAGCAGTTTTACGGCCTACACCAGCGAAGAAGGCAAAATTTGCCAAAACAGTTGCAATTCGAGCCGTCTCAGGGCTATTAAATCTGTAGCGAACCCAACCCTGCGCCCCAATTTCCGTACCTCCTTCCATTTTGAGTGCATAGGTTTTGAGGTCGTAAGCTGTAACTAAAGCATTCCAATCACAAGTCGGGAGATGATATTGTTCTGGTGCAAAAATATTCCACCGCCGATGCAGTGAGTTAAATACCAATTCGGGTAATGGAAAGGTCTGTACACCTTGATTTTGCTTGAAGCTAGTAGGAGAGAGAAAATGCATTTCAATATCCGTCAAAACTTGCATTGGGTGTGACAGTAATGCATAATCAGCCGCACCTGCTAATTGATGTGTTCCCGGCAGCGCGTACATATTACGCAGTACAAATGGAAAATCAGCCAACACTAAAGATTGGGTTTCTGACTGTTCAAACCCACGCATCAAAGGCTCAACTAAACTTCCATCCAATAAACAAATCCGAAAATAAAAATAATCTCCTACACGTACCCCACCCTGACGGCGGTTTCCCAATAAACCCGAAATAGCCAATGGTGAATTTTGACTAGCATGGATAGTTTCGGCAACAGATGGGTTTGCAGCAGCGAACCATTTAAGTACTAGTGCGTGCAATCCACGAGATAAAGTAGGTGGTATGTTTCCCATATCCGCAGCTGCAAGTTCGATAACGATTGAATGTAATGTAGAACATTTATGCAGTTGCAACGAGATTTCCTGCTCCATAAAATAATCCTGATGGTAAATAAATTTCATCTGGAACTTGTTGATATTGTTCTGCGGTTAGTATGGATTTAAAAGCCTGCCAGTCATTTTTTTTAGCTTCATCGCTTTTCTTACCTACTAAATACTCACCGCGTAACTGTGCTTGGCTTACCAAACTTACAGGAGGCATTACAATCCGGTTATAGAGTAATATCCGAGTATTAATTGGCAAATCTAAAGGGTTTAAAGGATGCAAACAGGTGTAATCGCCAGATTTAGATTGCATGAGCTTATCTGGAATTCTTACCGTTTCTACTCTGATTTTCGATGCCCACTTTCCTAAACGTATCCAACGCGGTATTTTGAGAGTTTCTGGAGCAATAATATAAGTACGATATTGGCTCCCGACAGCTAATTCTTTAGCTCTACCGTAATTAATTGGGTAATTTTTATCTGCACCTTTATCCCCGAACTGTTTTGACTTTCCGTAATAGCCAACTTGAGCAGCTTTAAAGGTATTAATTTGATATGACCAATTGATAGGTTGAGCAGGAAATACATAAATACCCACTTGATTTAGATGAAGAAGATTTTGTTCAGCATTTGCATCTAAATATGTTGGTTTTTGTGCTAGCTCTCCTTGTAACCTATATGGCTGGGGAATATACTGAATTGCAAAAAGTGCAAAACTTAGTGCCCAATTATGTAAATATTTCTCAGTCTCATAGAGAATCCCCATTTCTCGTGTAGCGAAAAAAACATTATCGTGTAGTGTTAAGGTGCAATGATACAAAGCCATAGCAAAATCCTGTGATTGCATTGAAAATGTAGGTTAAGGTGAGTTATCCACCCTAACAATCAGAAATAGCGATTAATCCCTCTTACCTTTCTTTTTCAACGCCCCAAAGGACTCTGCATAAGCTTTAGTTTGTCCGTAGAGTGCATTCATAGTTTCTACTAAATGAGCTTCATTTTGATACAGTGTCCCTACTTCATTGAGCAGTTCTTCTAATTCCGAACCAAAAATCAGCTTTGTTTTGCGTACAGGCTCATCATTTAGTAAATTATTTGCCACTTCTTGTACCTGCTGTAAAACATCGCTAATAGGGGTATCTACATCACCTTTTAAAGCATCGTAAAGTGCTTGGGTATAATACAAGTTGCTAAAGATTTCACCATCGCAGAATACAATCCCTGCGATATAGTTTTTTATTGTTCCCGTGCGTGATTCTTGTGCGCCGTAACGTTTAGTACGTAGCAAATTACCCAGAACATAAACAAAGCCTTCGTAAGTAGGGTCGCGCAGAGTTTCAACTGTCGGGAATGTGACTTCTGGAATAACATGGTCTAATTCATTGATACTGCTACGCATTTCTCCTGCTTCACTCATTGTTCCGCCTTCAAAAGGAGCGTTAAAAGTAAAGCTGCGGTGTGACTGTTCGTAAGAACTTAGAGAAAAAGCCGAGTCTGAGTATACTTTAGAACGTTCTGACCCGCTATCGCCGATAGCAAATCCGTAGATGATGCAGTCAGGACATTTCTTGCATGATTTCTCGCCATTGTATTCACAGTATTTATCTTTATTAGCTTCGTCTGCACTGGTAAGATTCAAACCGCGAAGTAATTCGCGCCCAGCAAGCCGTTCAGGTGTTGTCTGTTTACGCTTAAACATCACCAAACGGCTGATTTGTTTTTTGCTTTCATCTGTGGTTCCTATACCAGCTTGCGTGCGTGCAGTATTGAGAATTCCATCAGTTTGAAAAACTGGGAATGATTGACTCTGACGCAATAGGATGAAATGGACATACTTACCAGATGCCAAACGGGGGAATGCAGATTGGAATTCGGGTTTTAAAGTTGTGAGAATGCTCATGATTTTGCTCTTGATAATTTTGATTGAAATGTGGCTAAGGAAATAAAACAATTAGGATGATTTTGCAGATTTCTCCTGCAAAGCTAACCAACGGTAGGCAAATTCTGCGCCTGATTTGATGCGATTGCGGTTTTCTTGTAGCAAAGCACGATCACCTTTACAGTAACCTTGCTTATTTTGTTCATTGCCCAAAATTTCTTCGACACAGAATTCCATAAAATCTTGAATTACATATAGCTCTTGGGATTTGTTATTTCGTAAGATACGTCTTGAAATTTCTTTCCCCTTGAGTCGTTCCAAAGCATCTCTAATTTGTCCACAACCAATCTTAATTAAAGTATCTTTATCCGTATTAACAGGACTACTGAGCATAACGTCTAAGGCAATGCTAATTGGACGTAAAATAGAATGACTTGATTCGTTAAAATAAACATTACCTAAATCATCTTCTCCAACACGATAAAATTTGCGGTATTTTTGAGCTATTTCTTCTATGAAATTCATTAAATACTTTCCTCCCTCGTTAATTTCATTTTTATCATCTACCCATAATTGGGCATATAGCCAATAACGTTTAACTTCTTCTTGGCTGGGTATACGTTTATCACGTCGCAATCCTTCTTCAGCTAAAGCAAAAATATTGAGGACATTTGTTGTCACTTCTCGGACTGTTTTAATCAAATCTCGCCATTTGGCATCTGGTGGAGAGCTACGAGTATCTAAATGTAGGCTGTAGGCAATTAAAAGCCGCTGCATTGCATTTTCAAAATCTTGAATTCGCAATGAATTAGATAAGCCAAGTAAGTTCCAAAATGATGCAGGTGCATCAAGAATTACAGACTCTTTAAAATCAGTATCACCGTTATATAGGGGAACTGAACTACAGGTAGCTACTACTTTGACTCCCAACAATATAGGAAGTGTCAATGCCAGAAAAGCTGGTTGTACCCACGCATCAGTCAGGGTTTTACCTCTTGTTGTGGTGTAACTCATTGCCATAAAAGGCAAGTCTTCTTTATTGTATTTATCTTTTTTAAATCGCCCTAATTGCGCTTCATCAGTTAACCAAGAAACTGATTGCAAAGCACTAAGACTCATCTTTTTTTCTAGCCATTGCTTACGGACATCCCACAAATTTATCAGCTTCATAGAATTGACTAACAATTTAATTGCAGCAGCCGTTTGTGGAGAATAGACATACGCAGGAAAAATATATAAAAATACTGGCTGTTGTTCTTCTAGCTTTCCGGGTGGTACTGACCAAAAAGCTTGCCGCAATAGCATTTCCAAAGCCCATATTTTGGAAATACCACGTTTAATTTGTCTCCCACCAAGAGCATTCTTATTACTATATTGCTGCGGCTTAAATAAAACCACTGAATCCATTTGATCTTCGGATGCAAATTCACCAGAACTTAAAGAACAAATAGGCTGTTTAGCTGCTTTACTTTTAGTATCAACATAAGCTGTAAATTCCACATTAAGAAATAGATAATTGCTCTCCCAACCTTTAACTTCCAAATATTGTGTTAAATAAGCATAAAAAATATCACGAATAGGGCTAGAGCGGGACGGAAATAAATTATGTTCAATCGCCCATTTTGCTAAATCTTCAGCCCATATTTGAAGGCGTTCTAAAATATCTTCTGGTTTGAAGGTATCGTGATTAGCAACATAATATGCTGCTGCATGATACCAACCATAGTTAACTCCTCCTGATTGCAATTGGGTTTGTTCAGCAGATATTTTGTCTTGAACTTCTAATTTATTTAGTATCCAATTGATATATTCGTTACAATCACCAAAAAATTCTTTCTGAGTTAAAAAAATAAATTCGGCAATCCTATCTGCACGGATATCTGCACCTTTTTTAAGAAATTCTTGTTCCGTTTCAGTTAAAGACAGTTTTTCTAGTCGTTTAGGGGTAGCAGGGTCTTTAATATTTGCTACCTTGACCTCAATTACTCGTGGTAGTTTTGGAATGAGTTCATCTGGAGAAAATAATTCTAAAGTTTGGGGTGCTACTTTTAATCCCTTACCATCCCGTTTAAAGCCAATATCTCCACCCAACATTTTACTTCCTAAAACTCCACTGATTTGGCTCCAAATAAATTCTTGAAGTTCATTAATATCTGGAGTATTATTATCTACTGGAGAAAGGTAAATTACACCTTGAGCAAAAAATAGAATTGGCTCCCAGTTTAGTTGTTTTGCAAAGTTAATTGTAGCGTTATGAATACCATTACTCAGAATACCGATAGTATCTCGCAAGCGATGATAAACCAATTTTTTATTAATATTTAAATACCGTAGTTGTTCTCGCAGCCTCTGTCCTCCGGTTTGAGTATCAATATCTGCTGGGTCACTGAAATGTACAGCAATATCCCCAAAAGCCAGTAGACGACGCAGAGGAATTTCTAAGCGGCGGCGGTCTTTAATTTTAGGAACTGGCCAGTTAGCTGGGTAAATATTTGTTCCGACTTTGTTTTGGGTATTTTGTGCTAAGTAAGAAATTTCTGGTAAATAATCTTGCCATTCTGACCAAAATAATTGAAATTTAAGTTTTTCTCCTAACTCACAGCAAAGATTAATAATCTCTTCAACTTGCCAGTTATTTGGTGTTTCTTCTTCTTGCCCGTTACAATATTTGTTGTAGTCGTGCAGAGTTAATCCCAAGCAAAGTAAATATTTTTCAATCTCTGATAATGGTTGAGGTAAATATTTACTAATATTCCAAGCTGTTAGTAAACCATTGAAAACATGAACCAATAAATTCTGGTCAGCACGGTTTGACCATCTTTGTGCTTTTTCTTGAGCATAGCGATCGCCAAGTTGAGATAATACTTGGTAATGTGCTTCATAAGAACCGCCCAAGGCTGAAATCGGAGCAAATTCTTGTTCTAGAGAGGGTAACAGCTTTTCGATATACAGCAGCAAAATAGGGTCTGTATCTTCTGGTATGGTTTCGAGGAGTAGGGTTTGGAGAAGGCTTGACATAATAGAATAAAAAGAATTTATTTTGAAACGTAAAGTACGCTGAGGTTGGTTTAGAAGATTGAGGATTCAAAGCGTGTATCTGTAAATTTTTTTAAGTGCCACTTTAATGCTTCGAGAAGTAAAGCATCCTGATTAAATGCACAAGCATAAGCTTCTTTGCTGGCATCAACTAAACGATATAAACCAAATAAAGGGCTGAGATTAAGAGTACGGCTAACTTCCCAATGGCTACTTAATTTATTTTTGTTGACTGGTACTAAAAATGTCAGTAATTTCTTTTGCCGTAAACAAGTAATCACATCTGATTGAGGATGTCCAATTAAGTTTAATTTATCGATTAAACATAGTTCACCAACTTGTAATTCACTGCTCTGACGATTGCATTGCAAGCTAAGATTATCAATAGGCTTGTCTACCGATTGCTGAATGTGAAGATAAACATTGATAAAATCATCGGGAAATTCTTCTTCACCTCGTCCTGAGTTATTAGCTGCATTTAAAAATGTTTCGCGGTCAATGATTTCTACTCGTGCATAAGGTAATAGTCGTAGTAGGTCATAAGTGTAAAAATTATTGCTATCCCAAACAGCAGCTTGCAGCGTTGAACCGCCTCTGAAGCTTAAAAGTTGTTTTTGAGTAGCTTTTTCTACATCAGTTTTCTGCTTTTTATACCAGTAGCCTCGTGCTGATTCGATACTTTGGGAATATACGCGCTGTAGATCTCCACTCATGTGATCGCGCACAGATTGACTCACTTTTGCATTCTCCTGAGTCATCCGCCAAAACATTCCCTGTGCTTGCAATGCACCCCAACGATGACGGTATTTTTCAAACTCTTTAGGTGGGTCAAAGGCATCAGTGATCGCCACAGCTAAATTCTCCCGTGTCACTGTTTGATTAGGACTAAGCTTTTTTTGCAGCCGGGACATCACCCACGGAGTATGACCTGGAATCAAAATATATGCTGTGTAGGCATTAAAACCGCGATGTCTACCTAAACGTCCTAAACGTTGCGTCATGGTTGCAGAGTCACTACTCTCAAAAATTAGTAGGTGAATTTTAAAATCAACACCAACATCAACAGCAGACGTACCCACAACCAACACTGGCTGTTTGGCATCTTTCAATTCGCTTTGCACTTGTAATCTCTGCTCACGGTCGATGCGTCCGCTAATTTCTCGAACTTTAACCTCTGGTAATAAGTCATTTAGTAAACGCGTTATCTGGCCAGCCTTCGCCACTGAGTTAACAATAATTAATCCCCTTGCTTTTGACTCCGCATTGAAGATTTTTCGGATGGTGGGAATCATCTCCTTTAACCATGTCTGCGTATCTGAATCTTTTGGCAATTCTACAAATTCTAATTCCACAGCTTGCAAAATTTGTCTAAACCCAATCTTTTCTTCATTGGTATAAACTCCCTCAACCGCAGCAACTTTAAAACCTGCTTTGCGTAATTGTTCGATAAAATCAGGTTTTGGCGTTGCTGAAGTAAATAAAAACCGTCTGGGTCGAGATTGATTTTCTTGGCTACGACGAATAAAAACCAAACTATTTAAAGCAGCAGTTTCTTGATGGCTACCAAAAATAGGAAATTCATCAAATACCCACAAGTCAGGCCATTCTGCCAAGACCAACGGTAACAAATCCTTACCATAAGCTGGGTCATGATATTGATAGTGGGTAATGTAGTGAAAAATATCGGGATTGGTCAGTAACACTGGCTTTTGTTGAATAGCCAGTAACAGTTCTTGAAACTTGTTGCTTTTTGTTGCTTGCTTAACCCGTCTGCTTAATTCCGCACCATACAATCGGTCTACTCGTTGAGAAGCATCTAAGCCAAACAACTCATTGTAGTGATTTTGTTGTTCGGCTTGGTCTTCTACCAGTTCAATTGTGGGGTACAGTCCCATAATCCGAAAGTCAGGATTAATTAGTCCTGGTAAATTTGCACTCAGAGATTTACCATCACCAGTTGCAGATTGATTACAAATAATATCTGCATCTCCATGTATAATTTCTTCATAAGTCTTCGCTTGGTGTGAGGATAAAGGACAAACACACCCATCCGGTGGTTGGAGCTTGGGAGCCTTTTGAGCAACAATACATTAATACATTTAGAGGTACACCCAAGTGGACAGTTATCAACTCCTGGGTTGAGTTGAGAGTAAAGAGGTTGTAAAAAAAGCTTCATGGACTTATCTGTATTTCCATTACACTAAGTCTAATACCAGTTTTGAAAAACTTGTTATCATTTTTTGACTACAATTAAAATTTAGGTCATACTACTACTGTCAAGAATTAGAAAATATCCTGAGCTATGCCGTCCAAAAGGGATGGAAGCTATAACCAGTTTGCCTTTGCTCTAGAAATCCTTAAACTTCTAGCCGAAAAACCACGACGACGTGAAGAATTAGCAGATTTACTCTCTATCTTTCTCGAACAGCGTGGCAAATCTACAGATGATGCTGATGTTAAGCAAAAACTTACTCGCACAATTCGCAAACTTAGAGACTGCGGTATCGAAATTGCTAGCGGAACTCACAGCCCTTACAAACTAGTTGAGTCAAATTTCCCTATTGTTCTCTCTACCGAACAACGAGAAGCCCTTGCAACAACTGCCTATTTCCTGGCTGATATGGGCTTTTCGGCACAGGCTAGTCAAATTCAACGCATTGGCAACCTGACGGAATCAGACATTCCCTCATTTATTAAAGTCAATTTTAGTCCTCCCGTTGATTATAGCGATCGCAATTTAGATGGGATCGTCCGTCAACTCCAAGAACGCTTTGTGCAGCAATGCCGTTATACTATCCGCTATCAGAGCAAACCAGGAGCAGAAGGACAAATTAAGGATATCGACCGTTCAGAACTGCGATTGCATGATGGTCTTCTCTACTTATTCGCTTTTATCCCCGACTGGCGTTCTTGGCGGTTTGACTATTGGCATAACATTGACCAAAACCATATCTTCCGACTTGATAGAATTCTCAGTGTGGGTGCTGCATCTGATACTCCTTGGGTATCCTGTGACTTTCCTACATTGAAAGTACGTTATCGCACAAGCGGGCAATTGGCTAACTATAAGCCTCGGCGTAAAGACGAAATAGTTATCTACAGCGACCCGGAAGGAAAATTTCGTGAGATTGAAGCGACTATAGATTACTGGTTTTGGTTTCGGCAACGCATTTTAAAATATGGGGCAAATGCTAAAATTATTAGCCCCCAAACATTGGCTGATGAAATAAAGAAAGAGTACAAGAAGATATGGGAACAATATTCCCTAGAAGAAAACAGTGAAAAATCAACTGATTCAAGAACAGATTCAAAAATATGATATTAATGATAAAGATACCTCAAGAGGTAGCCCAACGGTAAGCGAAAGTCATGGCTCTTGCCACAGACAAGCGAAAACTGTAACTTATAATTTTTATATTTGAAAATCACTAATCCTGTTTTTCAGAAAGTCTGTACCTTGAAAATTAAAAATCTAGTATATTTTCAAAACTTTTTGGCAGGGCGAAGCACGGGCAAAAACCCCCTACTCCCGCCAAAACTCTGTAGCCCATACCCTGAAACGAATGTACTTTGTTAACCTCAATTGATTTTCACTTTCATTGGTGGCTGAAACGAGATTTTCTAGCTCCCATGCCAAAAATGCTTGTGGAAAGCAAGATTATCAAGGGTTACATATTTCGGGGTTTCATATTAATGATTTCCGCTTGCGGAATTGAAACATGTGCCGTACACCAGAACCAATAAAATTTTTAGCTGTTTCATATTAATGATTTCCGCTTGCGGAATTGAAACGATGAATAAAAAAGTAGAGGATGCCCCCTCTGCGTTTCATATTAATGATTTCCGCTTGCGGAATTGAAACGCTCAATAGAGTTTTCCAATGGCAGTGAACCAGGTTTCATATTAATGATTTCCGCTTGCGGAATTGAAACTCCGGTAGACACCCCAAGAAATATCATTAGGAAAGGTTTCATATTAATGATTTCCGCTTGCGGAATTGAAACGCAGAGCATTAGCTAGGGCTGCGCGTTGCTTAAGTTGTTTCATATTAATGATTTCCGCTTGCGGAATTGGAACTTTACAATATTTATTTTTCATAGCATTCATTCTTAACATGAGCGCTCGTTACTCCTCCCGCTCAACCAGCACCCCATCAACAATCGTAATCCCCCACTGTGGAAACTTCACCAGTAATTTCTTGATCATTATCACAAGTGCCGGATCATCATTCCAACATTCCTTCAGAAAACCAAAGCCCGGATTCTGCCCCGAATTCGCCGCCACTTTGAGTTTCTGCATACGCTCCGGTCGCACATTTGACCTTGCTACAATCGCCTCATGCGACCATTTTTCAGGAATTAGCACGGGCGGCACGGAACTTTCATCTTCATCAACTGCTTTGACTTCTACACCTAAAACTAAATTTTCAACTAACAACGAAGTGGGATTACCTGCTTCTACTTGCGCCTGTGTTTCATGAGCGATCGCTTTCTTAGAAGAAAATTCATTTTGAGCAACGGGCGCGGCGGAACAAGTACCTTCATGAAAGTCTTTTTGCTCAACGCCACAATCCTGCTTTTCAGCTAACAACAAAGCAGACTGACTCGGTGCAGCTTCCACGAGCGCCAGTGATGTACAGTCCGTTACCGCAGGTAACTCTTCCTCCAACTCTTCCACGCTTTGAACAGACTGAGGCGACGCGACCCCCAAGGGAGCGATCGCCGCCTCACAAGAGTGCGAAATTTCGGTAAGCGTGTCAGAGATACACCTCACAATCTCTTTTGAAGAGATTGTGAGGTGTTCCTGAACAGTTCGTGAGGGTTCCTGGAAGCCCTGCTCTGACTGGTCTTTACCTAAAATAGATGCTTGATTTAAAGCACGCATTTCTTCACAGCCAGCATCTATCTCTGAATTCCCAGCATTTGATTCTCGTTTTTCAGAATTTGGTTCTTGTTTTTCAGCATTAGCTTTCTCCCAAAATTCCTTCATCCGGCTACCATGCAAATTCTGCACCATCCACTTCACTGTTTCCCGTCCGTCCTGAATCGACTTGTCGGGCTTGAAAATGAATAGTCCACTATCGGAGAGAATTTTCTTTGCACAGATAAAAGTACTGTACCCTAAAGCAGAGGTCAAAGGCATCCACCGGGAACCATAAGGGTCAGCCGTCCAGCATTCTTGCCACAATTGCGTAACTGAGGGCTTTTGGTGGGAAGCCCACAACATATCTTCTATGGGGATGATTACGTGAAGCCTTTTATATGGTGACTGTGGTTTAGTGGCAGCAGCCTTTTTGGGCTTGGGTCTGGTAATAGTTGCAGTCATTTTACAATCTCCTGTTTATATTGACGCACGGAAATTTCCCCCACTGTGATTGCGGGGCTTGGTACTTATATTTATTTGTCTAAAGAATCACCGATACACTGAAAACCTATTGAGGCTGCCAGAATCGCAATTCGTCTCGGAAATACCTATCAGTCTTTTTTGATTGCTCCTTCCAGTGATCCCAAGCCACTATCACCTCATCTCCTAATTCTTCTACTACCTCACCCCTTTCCACATACAAAGTGCGGTATGGATCAGCGTGGGCAACGATAGAGCCGATGCCAATAGTGTCTGGTTGAGAGGATGCGTTCTGGAGTGCGGTAATTAAATCAGTCTCCTGGGTGGTCAATTCCGCCAAATAATCTGATTTAATCACCTCATACTCTTGCGCCACTGCCCGATAGTCCTGCCACGTACACCCAGGCTTTGCAAGTACCTGCCGAATATCACTAACCGCTTGGGGCAACATTTCCAATTGCTCGGCTCGATATGCGATCGCAGTTGGTGTAGGTTCGCTTCCCAAGATTATCGCCGCAGCTTCAAGCGCTTGGGTGTTGTTCATCGCTTCGCTTAGGTTTTTCAACGCCATACCCATCAGCCGCAGACATTCTTGGGCATTCTCTTTGGGTGGTTCCTGAGCTAGCGATCGCAGATCAATAGTTTTCTCTAACGCCTGTTTCACCTGCTTGTTCAACGCTTTGGTAGCTTGCTGGGTCATGGTATTTCCCCATTCTTGAGAAGGGCGTTGTTCAACAGCGTTTTCTAATTCTTGGATACGTTGTTGGAGTTGTTGATTTTCAATTTCCAGTTTTCTTAACCCTTCCATCTCATCCAACCGTTGCTGTAACTGGATGTTTTGCTCTTTCTGCTGCCTGTACAGGTTTTGCAGAGATTGGATTTGTTCTTTTACTTGGGCTTCGGCTTTAGCCCCTGCTTCTGCTTGCAAACCAATTCTCAATTCCTGAGAAAGTCTCTCTAGTTCCTGTTTATGCTGTTCTTCGAGTGCTGCGATCGCTTCAGAATATTCTTTTGGGTAAGTCCGCCCACTCGATTCGGACACAATTGCGTCATTTAAACCAGTCAAATCAGCATTGTTTACTAGCAGCCTCTCACAGTCGCTGAAGGTGACAATCTGCTGATAGTTATTCGGAGCCGAAGCCTCAATCACTCCCGATTCGCCATATCTGGGATGTGAAAGGGAAGAAACAGTGACAGAATTACACAATTGCGTTTTGACTTTTTCTTGTTTTGTGCTACTGGTTCTAGTGGGTGACGTATTTTTTGGAACGACCTTCTGTACTGCTTTGGCGAAGTCTGCGGCAGTGGGGAAGGGTTTTTCTTGGACTGCGATTGCAACAGCTTGCTCTAACTTGTCAGGGGTTTTAATCAGCCGGAGTAAGGGGCGAGTTTGAGAGGGTTTAGTAATCTTTTCCCTGAGTTCCTCTGGCAGGGTATCAACTACTTTCTTTGCAGACAGCAAATCTCTGACCCGGCGATATCCTCCGTGTTTGGTCAACTCGCTTTCGCAATAAGCTTCAAAGCTCTTGTGTCCACCATCTTGGTAATAGCCTTTGTCTCGCATCAGCCGCAGTTCATCTATTGCTTGCCACTCGAATCTGTCGATGGCAGTGAAGGTTTCCTGAATGCTGGCGTTGACAACACTGTAGTCCAGCGTCGTTGTTTGTTCGGGTTCTAGTGTCAGCATTTTTCTTGCCCACTATGGTAAATGCTTGAAAATTGAGGTGTTGCAGTTTAACCAAAGTGAAGCTTGCAGCTGATTTTGGGGGTTTTTCCAAAAATGTGTCAGCATTATAGTTAGCTCACTTTGTCGTTAACGGATTGAGCAGGCGATCGCATAGCTTTGGTCGGCGGCGGTCGCTTTTACTAGGCAGCAGTTGATAACGAAGTATTTTCTATTTCAGTTTTAGAAGCTGTTATACGAGATTTTTTTTGCTGGGTTGGTGCTTTGGCTCCTTTGATTTCATAATTCTCGTCAACAACTGGGTTTGGCCCTCTGGCATAGCTAATTAAGTCAGAGGGGGTAATCTCTCTCTCCAAGTCTTGTGCCAGTCTATTTAAACATTCACAAAGATTGTTTAAAATCTCACCATCCAACCGTGGCATAGTTCTAGCGTTTCGTAAATTCGATACGGAGTTAGCACTAACCCCCATTTCTGCGGCAAGGTCACGGGCTTTAATGTTATGCCTTGCCATTACTTCTTTTAACTTCCACTTAATCAAGGCTTGATTCATAATTCTACACCTTAAGCTTACTTCTATCCTTACCTTACCACAAATATTCACGCTTTAAACTGGATAAATCAAGAAATAAGCTTTATAAATCCAGTTTTAACCTTGACAAATCTAGTTTCAGATTTTATATTATTAATCATAAGGGGAAAGCAAAAGTGAACTGCGTACCCCCAAGAGTTAAAAGAGTTTCCATATCTGAACTTTGACAGCAATCCAGAGTGACCGCTTGAGGAGCAACCGAGGCACTGGCATCACCAGAGAAGGCGAGGGGTACACAGCCGGGAAATGGAATTGCACTGAATAAATAATTAACAAAAGACGTTAGACGATTAGCTTTTGACGTTGTTAAAGCTGTATACGTCCCCTGATGCTGTCCGTCTGCTGTCTTGAGAATGCTCTTAGCAACTAGCTGTAGAATGGCTACGCCAAATCTTTTTGAGAGCGTTGTGCTAAACCACAACGTTGTTTGCACACATAACAAAGGCGATCGCCCTCGTCTGGTAAACAAAGCGATCGCCTTTTCCCCTATCACGGAGATTTCCATTATGAACTATGCAATACATACACAGCAAGCAATTCCCACTTCTTCTCGTGACGAACAAGCCACAGCCCAAGCGGAACTATACACCCACATCGAAACCCAAGCCGAAGCTGTAGCCCCAACCCAAGACCCCCTGAATGCTCGTGACCGTCGCATCATTGGCGAGATTATCGAAGTCCAACCCGAATCAGTGCGTACTATCTGGATTGAAGGCGGAATCACAGTATGGGTGCAGTTAGTCGGTGGCGGACGGCTTCCCTTCGATAGAGACTGGTTCGCTACGAGAGTGGCGCAGGTAAAAGCGACTCTACCAGAAACACCACGGGAACGGAACGAACGATTGAGCAATGAATTGGAGGAAGCTTGCACTGTTTTTGGTCTGTACCACGGTGAGATTAACTGGTTATCTTTTAGCACCAAACTCTACCAAGACGGGCGTTTTGTCGGCTTCGTCGGGTGCAATAAAGAAGAGTGGTACGCAAGACCAAGACAGTACGGGGTGAATCGGGTTGCTGGCAGTGCAAAAGATGTGATTGCGTCGTTGGGAGTCCGAACGGCAGTCGCGGCTTAGTTGCTGAAGTGAGAAAGGCGATTGCACACCAAAAGAATTGCAATCGCCAACGAGGTTAATCTCGAATAAATATAATCATGACACAAAGTACAGCAAGTAACACTGCACTTCAAGTAGGTGACTATCAACGAAAAATTCTCCTACCCGCAACAAATACAAATGCAGAGGTTTAAGAAATTTTTAGTCTGACAAGTGAGAAAGGGCGGTTACTTCTCCAAGAGAAATGCAATCGCCTTACAACAGGATTTATGACAATTCAAATCATGGCACACGAAATATGATTAGCCCACTTTCTCTTCAACAGACTCAGTTGGAAGAGTTTCTTGACAAGATACTGTTACCTCCATCTGACCCCAACGCAGAAGTCATGGAAATCTCTGTCTACATACTGGTTTACGTTGGCGGAGCTTGCCCCAGGAATTATCGAGTGTACAAAGCTGATTCAATGATTGGGGTGATATTTCAGCATATCACCCACTGGTCTAACGGTGTGGATTCTCTTCGATACGCCGAGTCGGTTGATGCAGCAGTCGGACTAGACGACTTCATGAAGGTGGCAAGGGTATCAAGAACGGCTATAGAACAACCACCTACAGAAGAAGAGTTACTTGATAAAGAATTTGATGCGCTGACAAATGACGAATGGGAACGGCTGAAAAGGTACGTTCCACAAGCGAAAGATTTAGTTGCAGCGTAAGAAACAGGTGGGGAAGAAGGCACACCTATGTAGGAAGGAACAAACTTAAATTTTATCCAAATAGAACAACACAACTCATCGGATAAATCAATGGAACCGATAGAAATACTAAACCAGTTCAACTCGTGCTACCTGAAGATTCAGACGATTGCCCAAAACGAAAATTGGCTCTTGTTGATTGCTGATAAAAGAATTGACCCAGAGGCAGCAACTCATTTGGGCGATACATTGCATTACTTGGGTGAGGCAATGGGTTGTGTAGAAGAAATCGTTGAAGTCAAGTTTAATCAGGAAACAGAATTATGAAATTCTATGCAACCAGTATTCCTCAAGCTTTGCCAAGTTGGGCAACCCTTATATCAAACAAAGCAGGTTTGATTGAGGTGGAAATCAATGATAAAGACCCTGGTTTTCACTCAATTATAGAGGAATTATCTGCTGAGATTGAACCACTAATTGTTGGTGTAAAAGCTAGCGATTTATGTAAAAGACTCAGCATTGAGATGGTTGATACTAGCGAAGAAAGTTGACAACTAATATATACCAAACCCGACATTTTATGAAATTTACCACTGTATCTGTTAACTACTCTAGAAAATTCAATCTTGGCAATTTTGAATCACTCGATTTAGGTTGCTCTCTATGGGCGCAAGTGGAAGATGGGGAAGACGCGGATGGAATAACCCAATTCCTCTATCAACAAGCCAAAGCTTCAGTAAAACAAGCGGCAATGCCTGTGCTAAAAGCCTCAGAGTTTCAAATTACTAAGGCCAAATCTAGCAAAAAAGTGTCTGGTGATGTCAATGAAAGTGATTGGTAAAAGAGAAGCAGGACAATGCAAGAACTAATCAAAGCTTTAATAAAGGCAAAGTCAGAGTTTAACCCCATTCAAAAAGACGGCACTAATCCTCACTACAAACGCAAATATGCAACACTAGATGCTGTCTTAGATGCTGTCACTCCCGGACTCAGTAAACATGGATTAGTAATAATTCAAACCACCGAAATCTTTGAAGGTAAAACCGTGCTACGAACTCATATTTTTCATGAATCCGGAGAGAGTATCACCAGCACCTATCCCTTACCTGAAATTAGTGATTCTCAGAAATTGGGTGCAGCCTTAACCTACGCACGTCGTTATGCTGTCTGTGCAATTTTATCAGTCACAGCAGATGAAGATGATGATGCTGAAAGCAGTGCTACTCCTAAAAAGACTGAACAATCGCACAATAATATTAGACCTCGCAAAGAGAATCAACAGTACAGGATTCAGCCAACAAAACAAGCTGTAACTCCGCCATCAATTAACCCAAAAGATTTGCGAGTCAAAGAAGTTCGCACACTTTTAAATTATCCGTTGGATTTGGTAAAAGTTTGGCTGCATTCTCGAAATGTTACGAGTCCTAATGAGCTTGATTCTCTTCAGATTGATGAATTAGTAAAGACTATGTGTTTGGCTTGGGCAGGGAATAAATTTGGGCATCCGAACCATGCTGCTAGCTCTTATCAGAAACATATAGTTGATGCTGTAGCACGAGGAGTAGATGAAACAACAGCAATTAGCGACTGGATGGAAGGAGCGCTTGCACAATTACCTGAATTGAATTGAAGGAATTACATATTCTCATAACACCAATAGGAAAACATCATGCCGAAAAAATCCACTCATCCCACCCCTGCTGACAATTCCTCACTATGCATACAATACCTTCGTCGTTGCGGGGGTAGCGCTCGATTGTGTCATATTAACTTCAGTCTGTCAGTTATTCAAACCTTGGTCAATAAAAAAAAGGTAAAGATTAGCAATACTGGTGCAGGGTTTTTTATTGAATTGGAGGATTCCAAATGACTAATCACAAACAAGTTGTTTACCAATCTCAATTAGACCACAAGAGTAAAATGATTCTTCGCCGCCGTATTAGGAGAAGATTCAACCCCAGGATTTTCATCGACCGCACCATAGAAACAACTGCAATTGTATCCCTACTTTTTACCGGATTTGCGGGAGTAGGAGCAACAGGCTGCTGGGGAATGGAGATTGCTACAAGTTCTCAACATTGGCAGCATCAGAAAAAGACCTGCTTGGGTGCAATGTTGGTCAGTTTTTCCGCCTTCTTAGGGACTTCTTTAGTCGGAGCAAGCCTCAGTATCCAACGAGATAAATTTTAGGGAGGGAAACAACGATGGAAATCAAGTTAACTACATCAGAGATTCGGACTATCTTACAAGGATGTCAATATACATTGCGGCTTGTGGGGAGCAGTAAGGATTATCGCAGGCTTCAATCGTCCTCCTTCCTTTTCTACATCGAATGATGTGGTGTTAAATGATGCGTTCAATGTTTTAGAAGAAATATTGGATGCAATTGATGAGGTTGAACAAGCCACTCAACAGTTTTAAAGTATTTACACACATTTTCTGTTGCATACGAGCATTTAGGTTTAGTGGGTTAAGTTTGAGAGATGATTAGTTAGGGCTGAATAATATCGTTATGCGCCAATACGGTTCTGTCAAAGGAGAGTTTTAATATGTTTTGGAGAAATTTTATCAGTATCTGCACTTTGAGTTGTGCCTTTTCCAATATTGCCTCCGCAAATTCGATTGACAGTATTTATACAGATATTTCATCTAATCGTTGCAAAACCATCGAAGTTGATAAGGAAACAAGCAGTTCTGTGCGGAAATGTGCAGGAGTGGCGGACTATAGTCTGCTGGTTCAAGATGCAGATGCTCGAGAGTCCGTAACCGTGCTGACACCAGATGGGCAGCAGCATTCGCTCAAATATTCACAGATTATCACTTCAGCTTTCTCTACCTTGGGGGAGAAAGCTGAATGGCGAGTAGAGAACAGAGGAGGAAAGGTGCTGCCCATCGCTTTAATCGTGCGGGTGTAT
>NZ_JACJQM010000088.1:0-20508 GCF_014696655.1 Nostoc sp. FACHB-888
GGCATCATGTAAAAATAAGTTGTACAAAATTTATTTGGAATAGCTTGCTAAATCTAGCTTTCGCACAAAAATTGTTCAGGTTATTTTTACACAAATCCTTAGTACCGCAAGGCGAAATTCAAAATTCAAAATGACGCTCGCGGACTCGCTCTAAGCGAAGGCGTTGCCTCTCGTAGAGAAGGCTTTACGCTGCGCTAACAAAATTCAAAATTCAAAATGAATACAGCATAAGCGTTTCATTGATTTAGAATGGGTGGTTTATTTACGCCTTGCGGTACTAGTGTTCTAGTTTACCTATTGCTCATGATAGTTCCGGCTCAATCCCCCATCTACATAGAACGTTGCGCCTGTGATGTAGTCAGCATCGGCTGAGGCTAAGAAAGCAACTATAGGCGCGATATCCTGTGGTTTGCCTAAGCGACCCAAGGGAATGTTTTTTAACAGCGCTCCTAATTTTTCGGGGTCATTTAACAGCTTACTATTGATTGGTGTTTCAATTGCTCCAGGAGCCACGTTGTTAATTGTAATTCCCAGAGGGCCAAGTTCAACTGCTAGGTTACGCATCGTCATCTTTACACCGCCCTTGCTGGCACAGTAAGCAGTGAAGTGGGGGAATGCTATTTCCTCATGGGTAGAGCTAATATTGATGATTTTGCCGGTTCGCTTGGTTTCGATGAAGTGCTGCACTATCGCTTGAGTGGCGAAAAATGTCCCTTTGAGGTTGAGATTAATCACTGCATCATAGTCGGCTTCGGTGATATTCCAGAAGTCAGCATTCCGACCGTCGATACCAGCGTTGTTCACTAGAATGTCTAACTTGCCAAAGTATTGAATACCCTGGTCTATAAGTTGACGGATGTCGCTAATTACACTCAAGTCAGCTTTAATAGTTAAGCCTTTGCTGCCAGCAGCTTCTACTTTAGACAGAGTTTCTTCAGCGCCTTCGGGATGAGAGCGGTAGTCAATCACAACATCTGCACCTTGTTCAGCAAGATGTACAGCAATAGCTTGGCCAATTCCTCCACTACTACCTGTTACTAAAGCTACCTTACCTTCTAGTTTCTTCATTAGCTTTCTCCTTGTAGAGTATTTTGATGTTTTCAGGTCTTATAAAAAAGGAGTCAGAATTTTGGATTCTTCTTGAAATCTATTGATGCTTTTGCAGATGTGGAACTTTAACATTTTTAAAAATACAACGATAATTGGGAACATGAAAAAGTTTGCCTGTCAAAACTTCGCGTTCACCCATAGCTATCAGTTGAAAAACTCCCACAGCAGTTAATGCACCTAGTGGAGATGCAATACAATAAAGCCATTGATTTTGCCAAGACCATGCTAAGAAAGCAGGCCCAATACTGCGTGCTGTATTCAAACTAGTGCCAGAAATGGGCGCTCCCAACCAAACCATAGTTGCCACTAGAAGCCACACCATTAAAGGTGTCCAACGCAATAGTTGATGATGACTCAAGAAAATAAAGATAGACAACACTAACATAAATGTCATGAAAACTTCAGCTAGAAACACATACCACAAGGGATAACCTATTCCAGGTAAAGTGATACAATAATTGACGCTGATCAGGTAATTTCCCCACAAAGCTAATGCTAAAGATGTGCCAAGAATTGCGCCCAGAAATTGACCAAAAATATATCCAATTAAGTCCTGTTTATGCATTTTGCCTTGCATCCAGAATGCCAATGATAAGCAGGGGTTTAGGTGCGAACCACTCAGTTTCCCTAAAGGGGAAATGCTAAATAATGCACCACTTCCAGCAAAAATGAGACCATTAATTAATAAACGAGGACTCACTGCTGGGATGAGATGCTCCATAGGCAAACCTTTGCCAAAATTGAAGGTGATTATGCTGAATCCGACCAAGAGATTGAAAGCAGTTCCTAACAACTCTGCACCATATTCAGACCAATTTAGAGTTTTCCAATTTGCAAAAGTATTCATGAGTTTCTTTCTGGCGATCAACAATTAAGCTTTATACAGCAATTCCATTAAGGTTTTGAACAAAGATTAGCTACTTCATTAAGGATTTTTATTCTCAACTTGTTCATCTCCTATTAAGAAATGCTGTATATAGTTAAGTTGAAATTACCTCAATTGATCTGCAATGGTGGTGGATTATCCTGATCGACATATCCTTGGCTGATTTCAACAATATTACCATCTGGATCGGATACCCAAACCGTGCGCCACCCAGGAATAAAGCTATCAAAGTTGAGTGGGCCAAGGGTTACTTTTGCATCTTTGCCGATTTCAGCGAGTTTAGCATCAACATCATCAACCTGGAAACCAAAATGACGCCAAGCCGGATAGGTAGGCCCATCTTGGCTGGCTAAAGGAACAGGGGTTTCTCCCTTTGCTTGGAAGAGTTCAAGGTACATATCACCCAATTTCAGAAAGACAATTTGCTCATTATTGCCAATTGGTGCAACCCTTGCTCGCTTAAAGCCGAAATATTTCGTGTAGAATTTTTCAGTTGCAATCGGATCTTTGCAGCTGATTGCCATTTGTGAAACTTTTAACAAAGCCATTACTTCAGTCCTTGCTGACACAAAAAAGTGAACTTAGTTACGCGTATGACCCATCGGGATACTGAATTACACCAGCAAAGTGAACAGCGATTTTGCGATCGCGCAGCACCCAGTTATCATAGAAACTTACCTCGCCAACATCGCCATTGACACTTCTGGTCTTCAAGCTTTCGACTATCATCAGCGTGTTCTCGGTTTCAGCCCACTGGTCAAGCTTGACCTCAAAATCTTCTAGACTGAAGATGCGGCTTTCAAAGAACTCTTTGAGTGCTTGACGACCACGCACATAAATCGGTTTGCGGTTTTCGGTCAAGGTGCTAATAAGCAGGACATCTTCAGCATATTGGTTGAGTAAACCATCTACATTTTTCGCTTTAATAAAACCGATATGCTCTTTATAAAACTTGCCCAATGGAGATGTAGGTACTTCTGTTTTAGTTGTTCCTGCATTTACATAAGTTTTATCTGGATACTGAATTACACCAGCAAAGTGGATAGCGATTTTTCCATTTTGCAAAAACCAGTTATCGTAAAACTCCACACTACCGACTTCACCAGTCTTACTTGTGGTTTTTAGTTCTTCCACCATCATCAGCGTATTTTCAGTTTCAGCCCATTGGTTAAGCCTGATTTCAAAATCTTCTAAACCAAAAATACGACTTTCAAAGAACTTTTTGAGTGCTTGACGACCTTGTACGTAAAGGGGTTGGCGGTCTTCAGTTAAGGTGCTAATGAGCAGAGCATCATCAGCATACTGATTGAGTAAACCATCAACATTCTTAGCTTTAATGAAACCGATATGTTCTTTATAAAGCTTGCTGATGGGAGAAACAATCAATTGTTCTATTGGTGTACTCATGGTAGTCCTATATGTAGAGGATTAAGACTGAAGGAAGTTATGGCGACGGTAGGAATGAAGGTGAGCAGAACTAAGGTGAACTCGTTTGTAGTTAGGGCTAGTTTCTAACTACAAACAAGCGCGTAGTTTACCGCCGTAGGCATCGCCTAAAATTTGTGCTATTCTATTAAACCCAAAAACCAAAATGATAAGCAATTTGTCCATTACGGATAGTCCAGGCATCGCCAACTGATACTTGACCAAGTTTGCAGTTGAATTTTGCTTGAAAAAAAATAGCGTTTTCTGCTTCTGTGAAATCTAGGGATTTGATATCTATATATTCAATTGTTTTTAGGTAGTCGTGAAAGAATGTTTTAATATTTTCACGCCCATTAATTGTGATTGGTGCAGGTGTATTCTCAAAGCCATTAAAGAAGGTGATTAACACAGCATCTTTTGCATAATCCCTATCCACCATTTCATCGATTTTTCCGGCAGAAATAGTTTCTATATGTTTGTCAAAGAATTGCCGTCCGGGTGAAATTGTTGAAACCGTCATTTTTCTATCTCCTGTAATTGTAATGGAATTTATGAGTATGGAGCGCTAATCACTACACATAATTATTTTTGTCGTGGTTATGTGCGCCCCAAAACTTAATTTCTTGGCGGATGTCTGCAATCGTATTTAAAGACGGGCAGACCCTTCATAGTAACTAAGTGAATCAACAATGTAGGTTGCAATCACTGGCTTACCAGTGTAAGGCGATCGCTTGACTATCCAAGTTTGATAAGCATCTAAAATAATGCGTTGACTTTTGGCTGCTGGTGGATTCCACACGCTAGCTTCCCATTTGACGATAACTTGAACGCTCGCCTCGTCTCCTGAAGGCTTAACGTTGACTTGCTTTAATGTATGGATTTCATCAAAGAAAATTCCGATAACGCGCTCGTACCAACCTTTAAATCCATCAAAACCATAAACTGTAGCTTCAGGAAAGCGCATTTCTAGACCTTCTTCAGCTAGAAAAGGAATATATTCTTCCAGTGGAGCGTGAACATCTAATTTTAAATACCAGTCCGTTGCCAGTTGCTTAATTTCCGAAGCTGTTAAAGGTGCTACGTTAGTTACTGTCATGATTTTTTCCCTTGCTAATAAGTCAAAATTTCAGCCGACTATTGACCACACTTAACACCAATTTTTGTACCGACAATTTCATTTGTTAGTACCAAATCAATCAAAAATGGGCCATTGTGATCCAATGCTTTTTGGATAGCTGGAGCAATCTGATCTGGCTTCTCTACCCGAACAGCTTGAACCCCTAAAGATTTTGCTAATTCAGCGAAATTGATATTTGGGTTGCACAAGTTAAAAGAAGATGGGTAGTCATGCTCTGGTATTTCCTGCTCGCCCCAATAGTGCAGAATGTTGAGCTTCAAGATTTGATAGCTGTGATTATTACAGATGACAAATTTGGCATCTATATTGTGGTGGGCAGCAGTCCAGAGGGCTTGGATAGTATACATACTGCCGCCATCACCCGTGAACCCAAATACAGTTTTATCTGGATTAGCCAACTTAATACCGATCGCTCCAGGAATACCAACACCTAGCGAACCGCCTCGTGTTTGGAAATATTGTCCTAGTTTTGTCGGTGGTATGTACCGACAAAGTTCGGGAGAATTGGTAATGGCTTCATCGAAAATAATTGCATCTGCTGGCAAATGGGCAGCTAATTCTTCTGCAAAACGAGTCATGTGCAGAGGTACTGAATCCCGAACCGCCTTGTCAGCTTCCAATCGAGCCGCCGATTCCCGCTTCTTGTCCTCAGCTATCCGGCTAGCCCTAAGAGAAGCCTCTTGCTTCTGTTCAGGTGTCAGAGTTGACTCTAGGGCAGTGCTTAATTTGCTAAGGCTAGTTTTCGGATCGCCAAGCAGCCCCAGATCCACCGGAAAATTCTTCGCTATTTCGTAGGTATTCAAGTCAATGTGAATTACTTTCGCTGACCGGGCAAAAACTCCAGACAGCGCCGGAAATACCTCTGGAAAAACGTAGGTGCCAGTAATCAAGATTACGTCTGCTTGTGATGTAATACGACGGCTATCATCCCCAAACATGTGACCTAACAACCCTCCGAATAGAGGATGTGTGGCACTCATATTTGCTTCCGATGAATCTGCTCCCCAAACTTGTGCGCCGATGAGTTCGGCTACATCTGTCAACTCAGCTTGGGCATCGGAAAAAGCTACACCATCGCCCATAATGATCAGGGGATGTTTAGCAGCAGCCAATAAATTTGCTGCTGTTGCCAGTTGGTCGGGTTCGGGCGCAACCCGTGTCATTGGAAAAGAAGTTGGGATAACTTCTTCATAATTAGGAGCATCAAGGATATCCATCGGCAGGGAGACGAACACCGGCCCCATAGGCGGCGTAGCAGCTATTTTGATAGCTCGGCGTAGCACACGTAACAAAGAAGAAGGATCGACTACCCTAGTTGACCATTTTGTTACAGGCTTGGCCATGCTGACCAAATCTGCTGCCATTTGGGCATCCATCGCATCGTAGCAGATACCAGCTTCGCCAGCCAGTACTACTAATGGTGCATGACCACGCATGGCCTGATAAATCATCCCGATGCCATTGCCTAAACCCACTCCGCTATGGAGTTGCACAATAGTAGGCTTTTTGGTGGCGCGGGCATAGCCATCGCCTGCACCTACTGCGATTGTTTCTTGCAATGCAAAGATATACTCAAATTCTGGATAATAGTCTTTTAACGCATCTAGGAACCCCTGCTCAACAGTGCCAGGGTTGCCAAACATGTAATTTATACCATCTGCCAGAAGTTGTTCGATCATTGCAAACCGACCATTTCTGTTAGCCATCAAAGGCTTCTCGTTGCTCTGTCTGGTCAAGCTTACCATCCGTACCGCCTCAGTCCTTTATCCAGAACTTCCACTACCTTTTGACCAGTTGTATAAGAATCTGCGGTAGACCGACCTGTGATAAATGGATAATCAACAATCACGGAGATTTCTTTGCCAAAATTACCGTGATATGCTCCATCTGGGCCGGTGGCATCTTGGAGAATATACTCTAGAGGATAGGGAGGTGGTCCCATATTAATGTCAGCGCCGACAAATCCTGTGCCATCTTTGTAATCATATTCCTTGCAATGACCTGTGACATGCTTACCCCAAATAATGCTCTTGCGGTCTGCTAAGTCACGAGCAAAAGCGAGACAAGTTACACCGTAGCATTCTGCTGCGATCGGCTTACCTTTTTTGTAAAAGCTGAGAATCAGGTCGTGAACCCGATGGTTATTTACTAAATCAACAATAGGGCCACTACCACCGACTATCAGTAGAGCATCGTATTGTTCCAAATCCTTCTGCACTTCATCGAGTGCATTGTTGTAGGCTTCCATTTCCCGGAGGAATTTTTCAGCACTCCAGTAAGGGCGATCAGGGAACCATTGTAACAGGATGATTGGATTGTCCAGTCGTGGATTCTTAGGATCTTCCAAGCGCTTGACTTTTTCCGCCATCTCCTGGGATACAACTGTCCGACCTAAAGGTGGGTCGATATAAGTAGGGTCCATGCTAGGAGGGAGCGCTACTGGCCTTTTCCCTGTTGCAGTTGCAAAATCAACCTGATACCCCGCAGCATCGAAAGTTTCTAAGGGGCCTACTAGCTCTTCACCCCAATAACCCCATTCTGATAGAATTGTTAGAATCTTTTTCACAAGATTGTCTCCTAGTGATAAATATGTTTTCCAATAGTCAGCTTGCAACTCTCAGTCTTGAAACAGAGGAAGTGGGCCTTCTACTTGAGAAACGATTAGTGGCAACAGATAACTGTTGAATTTGTTCGGTAATCGCATCAATGAATGGTTCAACCTCGTGTTTTGAGCGACCAGTAACAAGGTCGCCATCCACCACAACACCTGTAGGTGATGTTGTATAAACTGCACCAGCATTGAGAATATCTGCAAGGACAACCTCATGGCAGATAACTTGTCGGTCTTTGAGTAATTCAGGTATTGGTGTCAGTATCCAAAGACCGTGGCAGAGTGCGCCTTTAATAATCCTGGGATTTGCCATTGCCTTGGCGTAAAACTGTACAGCCGGTGAAGTACGAACTTGTTCAGCACTAATTGGCTGACCTGTTGGTGGCTCAAAGTAACGCAGACGCACGCTAGTATAGTTAGCGGTCATAATCACAGCCGCGTAGTCGTTAACATCTACGTTTTGAAAATCAATGTTTACATCTATTGTTCTAGGCGTATTGCCCGTATCTTCATCACTGAAAAAACGAACGCTCGGCTGATTCCAGAGCCTAGACATCAGATGTACCGTTGCTTGAAGTTCTGAGAAGCGTTTTTGATATGCTTCAATTTCTTCAGGGATGAACTCACTTTCTAGAAGAATTGCGATTTTTTTCCCACCAAGGGATCTAGGTATCATATTGGTTCAATATTCCTAGGGTCACTAGATTCTTAAATTTGGAATGTACGTGACTTATTCTTAAGCCTTTAGCAAAAAGTTTAGAGAGACTAAAACATAAATACAAGGGTGAATGTTTTGCAGAAAGGTTACTTTTTTTATTGACTAAATTTTATGTAAATTTAAAAAACCTAAAATAAAATCACAATGGTTGATTTTTCGTTCTAAGGTTGTATTATTTTGGTAATTCCGGCTCGACAAATACTCATAAGTACCTTTATACTGTAAGTAATAATTTAGAATTAATAAAAATTTAATACTCAAAAACAATAAGTTCCAGAAAATAAATAATCATATTATATTTTTATCAATTCTGAGTTTTGACTTTTGATTGGTAAATTATGTGTAATCAGAATTTTGCTCCCACTATCAATAATAATTGGCAATTTTTCACAAACTTATTTCGACTTAACTATGAATTTAATCAACCAAGAAATTTATTACAAGCTGGAGTTAATGCGAAAGGCTCTGAGCGAAACTGGTGCAATGGGCGTGCGATTGCGCGGTTCAGATTGGTTCGCTTGGGCTACTGCTGGTGGTTCTAACACAGTGCTACTCGCTAGTGAAACTGGAGTAGCGGAAGTTTTGGTAACTGCTAAAGATGCCTGGATATTGACTGATGAGATTGAAGCTCAACGCTTACAGGATGAAGAGCTTCCGGGTAGAGATGAGTCGTCAGATCGTCTTTACAAACTGCACATTAATCCTTGGGCTGATAAGGTTGCCCGCGAGTCTTTCGTGCGTGAGGGCACAAACGGGGGAAAGATTTTGAGTGACATTCCTACTACCCATGAAAGCTCATTACCTCTGTCACTCATAAATCAGAAGCGGGTGATTCTGCCAACAGAACTGGAGCGCTATCGGCGAGTAGGGCGTTTAGCAAGTGAAGCCATGACCGAAGTACTTTTGAAAGCCCAGCCTACCTGGACAGAGTACCAACTGGCCGGAGCAGGTGCAGAGGCGTTGTGGTCAAGAGGGCTACATCCAGCTTTGACGCTAGTCGCTGGAGAAAGGCGTCTGCCGCTATACCGTCATACCACGCCCAAACAAGAGGCGTTGGGACGTGCAGCAATGCTGGTTTTTTGTGCACGGGGATACGGTCTATATGCGAACCTGACAAGATTCGTCTTTTTTGGTTTGGAACAGGCCAATGCAGAGACACGAAATTTCGCGTCTCTGCATTCTCATGTCCATAAGATTGAAGCTGAAGCTTTGAACTTGTGTGTTCCTGGCAGGCCTATCAACGTAATTTATGACGCGCTTGGTCAGGCTTATGAGCAGCATGGTTATCCCGAAGCAATTCGCCAACATCATCAAGGAGGAACTACAGGCTATTTATCTCGTGAAATCATCGCTAATCCAACTACGAGCCAAAATTTAGTGGAAAACACGGCTGTAGCCTGGAACCCAAGTTTACCAGGAGCAAAGGTTGAAGATACTTTCATCATCCAGAAGGATGGAGGGCTAGAAAACCTAACTTTCGATCCAAAGTGGCCAAGCGTGAAAGTTGAAGGACGCGATCGCCCCTTACCATTAGAAATTGACTAAAATTAAGCCAGCCGCAAGCCTTTTAATGTAGTATCAATTGGTCTTGCGGCTAGTAGTTCGCTTTCGTGACTTGGCGGGGTAAAGGGTAAGGGGGAAGGGGGAAAGGTTTTAAATCCCTTACCCTTTCCCCTTTCCCCTTTCCCCTTTCCCCAGCCTGAAAAAGCGCATTTTTGGGTTGGCAGACTACTAGTTTGTTCTAATTTTATCCGATGTCGTGAGTCAAAATAATTCGTAATTGATAATAACACTATCCTCAATTACGAATTACGTTAGCGTAGCGGGGCAAAGCCCATTACGAATTATTCAATCGCCCTTCCATAAGTTTCAGTCATTGCTCTGAGGCGATCGCTAACCTCTGGCGTTAAAGCTGCGGACTGATATCGCCAACCCCAGCTACCTACAGTTTTGCCAGGAAAATTCATCCTAGCTTCGGTGTCCAATCCCAAAACGTCCTGTAGAGGAATAATTGCCTGATTGGCTACAGAACTCAGTGCCAATCGAATCAAATCCCAATGGATTCCAGACTGACTCTGACAACCTAAATAAGCCAAGACTTGTTCTTTTTCCGAGGGTAACAATTGATTAAACCAGCCAACTGTCGTGTCATTATCATGAGTACCCGTGTATACAACACAATTAGACTGATAATTGAACGGTAAAAAACGCTTTTCAGCGGAAGCATCGCCAAAAGCAAACTGTAAAATTTTCATGCCAGGAAATTCAAATCTGTCTCGCAGAGCATATACCTCTGGCGTAATTTCTCCCAAATCCTCGGCAATAATTGGCAGGTTACCTAACTTCTGTTTGAGTACCTCAAAGAAAGCCTCTCCAGGAGCTTCAAGCCAGCTACCATTCATCGCAGTTGTTTCGCCCTGCTTTACAGCCCAATAAGCTTGAAATCCCCGAAAGTGATCGATGCGAATCAAGTCTACATAATTAAGCATGGACTGGAAACGTTGCACCCACCATTTGAAGTTTTCCTGCTGTAGCCGCACCCAGTTATAGACCGGGTTACCCCAAAGCTGTCCAGTCGCGCTGAAGTAATCTGGTGGTGTTCCTGCCATTAGTGCTGGTTCACCTGTCTGTTCATCAAGGCAAAAGTTACCGGGATTAGCCCAAACGTCAGCGCTATCGTGAGCCACATAAATTGCGATATCTCCTAGTATCTGAATCTCGCGCTGGTTAGCATAGCGCTTCAGTTGCGACCACTGCAAGAAAAACTCAAACTGTAGATATTTATGGTAAAAAACTTCATCTGCGAGTCGCTGCTGCCATTGCTCAATCGCTTCTGGTTTGCGTTGAGCGATCGCCATGTCCCAAATATTCCAACTAGCGCCATTGTGGGCATCCTTGAGTGCCATAAACAAGGCATAATCATTTAGCCAGTAAGCCTGACTCTGACAAAACTCCTGAAATTCCTGTTGCTGACTTGATGTTGCACTAGTTTTGAAGTTTTTACAGGCTTTTTGCAATATTGGTATCTTTGTTTGGATAACCTGCGAAAAATCTACTCTTTCAGTGGAAAATTTTGGTAATTTAGTGAAATCTTCAGCTATCAAGCCCTTGCCATACAACAGTTCCGGGCTAATTAACAGGGGATTTCCAGCGATCGCTGAATAAGAAGCATAAGGAGAATTACTATCCCCAGTAGGCCCCAATGGTAATATCTGCCAAAGCTGTTGTTTACTTTCTACTAAAAAATCAACAAAGCGATAAGCTTCCAATCCAAAGTCACCAATACCAAACTGACTAGGAAAAGAAGTAGGATGTAGCAAAATCCCGCTTGTTCTGGGAAAAGGCATAATAAACCTCTATTTTAAGAAATGAGAATAAAACAAATGACAGAACTGACTAGCACAGGATTACGAGCCTATCCGAACTATCTCAAGTGAGAAACTAACAAAACTAAAATTTGTTGTGACTAATTATAGTGCCTTCAAAAACCCTAAAATCTTGATAAATATTGGTTTTAGGATATGTATAGACGCTTTTAGCGGCTTGCCGAAGGCATCGCAGTTTAGGTAAATGAATAAAGTCGAGCTAAGTGGTATGGCCTTCATAAACGCTGCTGACTGGTTTTATGCAGAACTCGAAGAAGTATAACTTTTTGATCTACGATCTAAGATTAAGAGGTATAAAACATAGATGCAAAGGTTAATGTTTCGTAGAAAGTTTGTATTCTTTTGCTCTATTTTTTGGAATTAATTGCTCACTAAACATAATTCTCTCAATCCCAACCTTTTTAATTTTTTTAATCGATTTATCACTATATAACTATCAAAATAAGATTACCCCACATCATAACTCATTCTTAATTTAGAGAGGATGAGATGAAAATAAATAATAAGTAAACTCGAAAAAATGCAACCTTTAACCAAAAATTTAACCATTGCCGTCATGTTGTATATTTTATAAATTCTTTCATGGTTAGGTTATATCTGATGCAAGCCAACTTTGAGTATTAATACGTCTTTGTTTTTTATAAAAAATATTTTCCTAAAATGAAATACTTGGTAAGTTGAATTTCCTTGTAAGTTTACCCAGCCTTTATAGTAACTCTCAAAAAAATAAATTTTAGCTTTAATTTCCAAAGCTAGTCTGTACAACTACTTTTAGAAAATGTCTAATTATGAAGTGGGGAATTTATGGTTCACAAATCTTTTAGTCGCCGTCATTTCCTTCAAGGTGCCACTCTATTCAGTGCTAGCGTAGTAACTTCAGTACTTACTTCTAGTCGTACTGGAGCTACTATTGGCGATGAGTATTCAGAGGCTGTTGTTATCGGTAGTGGTTATGGTGGGGCTGTTGCTGCTCTACGTTTGGGACAAGCTGGTATTCAAACATTAGTATTAGAACGCGGTCGCCGTTGGGAAATCCCATCTCAAAATAATCAAGACGTTTTTGCAACTTATCGCAAGCCTGATGGTCGAGCTGCTTGGCTTAGTTCGACAACTTTATTCGGGGATTCTGTAGATACATATACAGGAGTTTTAGAAACTTTAAGAGAATACGGGGCAACTCCTTTGTGTGGTGCTGGAGTTGGAGGTGGGTCACTAGTTAACAATGCTGGTGTTGTAGTACCCAAAAGTCGTTATGTATTTTATCAAGTCTTTCCTCGCTCAATCGACTATGATGAATTGCTTGATGTTTACTTTGCTCGTGTTCGTAAAATTCTGGAGCCAAGCCCCATTCCAGCAGACATTTTAGCTACTAAATACTATGAATCAACCCGGTTATTTCAAGAATATGCAACTAGGGCAGGATTTGCAAATTATTTAATAGACTTGGCTGTTGATTGGAATGTAGTTCGTGATGAAATAGCTGGAACCAGAGTACCTTCTGCAAGTATTGGAGAAATTTGGTTTGGCTGCAACAGTGGAGCGAAAAAAAGTCTAGACCGCAACTACATACCTTTAGCAGAGCAGACTAAATATGTTGAGATTATGCCTCTGTGTGTAGTAACGGCAATCTCTCAATTACCTCACGAGAAACTTTATCGAGTTTCATACAATCGGATAAATACTTCAGGACAAATTCTTGAAACAAAAACTATTACCTGCCGCTATTTGTTTTTAGCTGCTGGCTCCATAGGCACTTCCAAACTTTTGGTTAAGGCTAAAGCCACAGGCAACTTGCCTAAGTTAAACGAGCATATTGGTAAAAATTGGGGAACAAATGGGGATACCATTGGCCATCGCTCAAATTTACCACCTATCAAGGATTTAGGAGGATTTGCAGGTGCTATTCTTGAACACTATGATAATCCTATAAGTCCAACTATCCTCATGAATTATCCACAATGGAATAATCCTATAGGATCGCAAGAGTGTCTTGGTATGGGTATACCGAAAGCTAATGGGGTCTTTAAATACGATGCAAGCACAGAATCTGTGAACTTATACTGGCCTTCATACCTTAATAGCAATAAACAACATATAGATGCTACAAAGCTTACGTATAAAATCCTTGATGATGCCAATTTTAAAGATGGGAAACAACCCTCAACAGAGTTTGTTTACCAGAATGTTGCTCATCCTTCAGGAGGAGCTACTATTGGCAAAGCCTGCGATCAATACGGGCGGGTATTCGGTTATAAAGGGCTTTATGTCGTAGATGGTGCGCTTCTTCCTGGTTCTGCCGGAGGTGCAAATCCTTTCTTAACCATTGCAGGTTTAGCAGAGCGGGCTATGGAAAACATTATCCCAAAAATTAAACACGGAGACTGGTAAATACTTAGTTTATTACCTAAATATTTATCTTTCCGGAGTAAAAATAGAGTTTACTGGCGTTTCTTTTCATCCTAAAAACTTCACAATGTTATTACTGCTAGCTTTGAATCAATATTTATAAACGAAGATTTTAAAGCTTAAAGATTGACGCTGTAAGTTTTTAGTTCATAAAAGTACTCAATTATTGCAATTAACTAATTCAGGATATAGAGATGCTTAATAATTTGTATACTCGTCGTCGTTTTCTTCAAAATGCTGCCCTTTTCGGTACTGGTTTAGCAGTTTCAGTAGGAACTCCTATTTATCGGACAAGTGCTACTAGTAATTATGAGGATACAGAAGCACTAATTATAGGTAGTGGCTTTGGTGGGGCTATTGCATCTCTACGTTTGGCACAAGCTGGTATTCAAACACTAGTATTGGAGCGAGGTCGTCGTTGGAATATTCGCTCTGATGGAAACACTTTTGCTAATTTCCGTAATCCCGATGGTCGAACTGCTTGGCTAAGTTCAACAAATTTATTTGGTCAGTCTGTAGATGTATATACAGGAGTTTTAGAGACTTTAAATGAAGATGGTGTTACTGTTTTAGCTGGTGCCGGTGTTGGTGGGGGTTCTCTAGTTTACAATGCTATTATTTACCAACCTAATCGCGAGTTATTTTATCGAGTTTTTCCTCGTTCAATTAGCTACAAGGAAATGGATGAAATTTACTATCCTCGCGTTCGTTCAATGTTAAAGGCAGCACCAATACCAGACGACATTTTAAAGACTGATTATTATGAGACAACACGATTTTTACTGGAAAACGGAAAAAAAGCAGGCTTACCTAGTCGTTTATTAGATTTAGGTGTTGATTGGGATATAGTTCGTCAAGAAATTACAGGAGGAAAGATTGCTTCTGCTATTAATGGTGAACATTGGTTTGGTATTAATAGCGGAGCAAAAAATAGCCTTGACCGCAATTACTTACTTCAAGCAGAAGAAACTGGATTAGTAAAAGTTTTACCTTTACATATAGTCACAGAAATTTCGGAATTACCGCGACGTGGTTATCGAGTTAAATGTCATGAAATTAATGAAAGAGGAGAAGTAATTCAGTCAAAATCTTTTACCTGTCGCTACTTATTTTTAGCAGCTGGTTCAATGGGAACTTCTAAACTTTTGCTCAAGGCTAAAGAAAAAGGCACATTATCCAGGTTAAAACCTAGTGTCGGACAAAATTGGAATAATAATGGAGACATGGTTGCCCAACGTTCAAATTTACCAAAGCCTGTGATTGGTAGAGGGGGTCCATCAGGTGCCGTTGTGGAAAACATTAGTAATACTCAAAATCCGATTAGTCTGATGAATTTGGAAGATTGGTCTGGTGGCCCAGGAACACAAAGGTGTTTGACTTTAGCTATGACAAAACCAAAAGGATTTTTCACCTACGATCGCTCTACAGATAATGTCAAGTTACACTGGCCTGAAAAAGAAAATAGAGATGCTTTATTAGCTGCAAAAGTTACTTACACAAGTCTTGATGGTTCAATTAACACTCCTACCACAACACCAACAACAGACATTAGTGCCTCTATCTGTGCCCATCCTTTAGGAGGCGCTGTTATGGATAAAGTGTGCGATCAATACGGTCGGGTATTGAATTATCGGGGTTTGTATGTTGTTGATGGTGCGCTAATTCCTGGTCCTACTGCATGTACAAATCCATCCTTGACTATTGCAGCTATAGCAGAACGCTGTATGGAGAAAATCATTGCTGAAGATATTCACAATGGAAGATATTCTCTTCAAAGAAACGGTGATTCTCAGTTTGTAGCAGCTAGGGATTAGCGAAATCTAAATTGTAGACATGACTGCGTTTTTAACATTTCGCTCGTAAAAGGATTTCCTAGTATTTAGGTAAAAAAAGCAACTCTTTTGATTCGTTATAAGCTAGCACATGTAAATCTACAAGCAATGAGAAATAGTTATTTATCCCTTGCTCAAGGTGTAAGCATCCTTTGTCTAACTTTACAAAGCGCTTCTGTGCTGGCTCAAACATTACAACCAATTGACAGTTCTGAGCCAGTTGTCAAACCTACTGTTTTAGAAGTACGACCCAGCGTCATTGAAGTGTTGGAACCTACTCCAGAGATAGTTAATCTGCTGACTCAAACTGCGGCTAAAGCCGTTCCTGAAGATGAGATTGCCCAGACACTTTCTTCTAAGGCCCAAGTTACTTCTGTGAGCCAACTTGCAGATGTGCAGCCTACTGATTGGGCTTTCCAGGCACTCCAATCTTTGATTGAGCGCTATGGAGTTATTGCAGGCTATCCTGATGGCTCTTACCGAGGCCATTCAACTATGACCCGTTATGAGTTTGCTGCTGGAATCAAAGCAGCACTTGAGCGAGTACAAGAGTTGATTGCATCTGGACTAGAAACGCAAGTAACCCGCGAAGACTTGTTAACATTGCAACAACTGCAAGAAGAGTTTGTGATCGAACTGGCAACTTTGCAAGGTCGTGTAGACAATCTAGAAGCTAATACGGCAAACTTAGAAGCCAATCAGTTTTCTACTACCACCAAGCTGACAGGGCTAGTTGTAACTGCTGTTACTGGAGGGGGCTTTAGTGGCGATCGCATTATCGATCCCAAAGGTGCAGAAATTGCTAATGAAAACCTAAATGCTACTTTTGTTTATCGTGCTTCCCTAAATCTTAATACCAGTTTTAAAGGAACCGATCTACTGCTAATTCGTTTGGACACAGGTAGCGCTCTAGGAAACGATAATGCCGCCGGATTTTTGGAGCCTAATTTTGGTAGTGCCTTAGATTTTTCTTATCGCTCAGGTGTCAATGACGATGTTCTGATCGCTCGTCTGTACTACAGCTTTAACCTGTTTGAGGACTTCAAAGTAACTGTGGGTCCAACAATTACTACCACAGACTTCATTGACAAAAATAGCTACGCTAACCTGGGCTATTTTGACTTTTCTACTCTGGCATTAACCAATAACTATGTTCTTCTGCCCTTTTTAGATTTGGGAGCTGGGGCAGTTATTGAGTGGAACCCAGGGGCAGGGGCATTTACAATGCGAGCAGTTTATGTAGCTGGAGATGCTGCAAACCCCAACCCTAATAGCCAAAGTCTTCGTCCTAGTGTATCGCCTTTAATTAACTTATTATTTCCCGATGGGGATGGTAGAAGCGGGTTGTTCAAAGATCCTTATCAAGGCACCGTTGAACTGGAATATTCACCCTCTAGTGCCTTCGCCATACGCCTCCAGTACAGTGGCGGCAATCTATTTGATGGTCGATTTGATGTCTTTGGGGCAAATGTTGAATTAGCGCTCTCGCCACAACTGGCTATCTTTGGCCGTTACGGCTATGGGAGTTACAATGACACAGATTTTGGCGATATTCAGCCCACTTACTGGATGGCTGGGCTTGCGTTCCGAGACCTTCTTGTGCCAGGCACTTTGGCTGGTATTGCCGCAGCTCAGCCTTTTATTGAAAGTGCAGTGGGCAACGCCACACAGACTAACATCGAAGCGTTTTTGAATTTCCCAGTTAGCGACAACATTCGGATCGCACCTTTTGTACAAATTATCACTAATCCTGCCAATCAGGAAAGCAACGGTACGATTGTTACAGGTAGCTTGCGGACAAGCTTCTTCTTTTAAAAGATTTAATAGAGTAGACTTCAAGGCTTAGTTAAGAGATTGTAAACGCTGTTTACAAGATTATCAACATCTACCAAGAAACCCACACAAAGATTCAAATGGCATAAATATAAAATGCTATTTCTATAAGCAAAAATTCACTTTAACGCAAGAATTGTTTGGATAAAATAACAACCAAAACATTGAAATCACTCAAATTTAAACAACACTCTCTTTTGCCTGTGAGCTATCAAAAACTACATTAAATTATTTTTGTCGGCTTATTTGAGTAGATTTTGAACACATATAGGATGTTAATTATTTAAAACCCTTAAACAAACTGGATTATCAATTCCCGGGCAAGTCTAAGGAACAAATAAGCGATTTAAGTACCTAGTCAAAATTAATTCTGTACTCACTCTTTACTAAATAAACGAGTAAGTGTAAGCACTTATGTATTTCATAAAACAACTGCAAAAAGAGGTTTTTCTATTATGCGTAAATTTTCTTTGATTGTTTTGAGCTGTGTACAAATTTTGCTGCTGGCTTCTTGCCGTTATACCACCAAAGACGTCATATCTACCTCTGCAAAGACAACACAGTTCGCAAATGCAGCTGTAGCTGCTAACCCTGAAGTAATACTGCCACCAGCATATATCATTTCACCAATAAAGGTTATACAAAGTGACAAATACTCCGAGGGAATTGTCTTAGATGGTGCGGGTAACCTCTACTTTTCCCAAACTAAAGCCGGGACAATCACAATTTTAACTCCTGAAGGACTTACTAAAATCTGGGCTAGAGTCCCAGGTCCGAACGGTCACAAGATCGTGCCAGATGGAACTCATATTGTCGCTGCCCAAAACTCCGTATTGCAGCTAGATGCCAATGGTAAGCTTCTGAAAGTGATTGCGAAAGAATTTAATGGCAACCCCTTGCAGTATCCTAATGACATTACTATTGATTCACAAGAAGGAAGTTTTTACTTCACTGACTCCGGCAAATCAAATTCTGAAACTCCAAATGGCGCTATTTACTATGTGGATTCTAAAAGTAAAATTAACTTAGTTGCTAGTGGATTAGCTTTTGCCAATGGCATCCACCTGACTCCAGATCGGAAACGACTCTTTGTTAGTGAAAGCAATAAGAATCAAATTTTAGTTTATAACGTACTTTCACCGGGAAAACTGAGTTCACAGAAAGTATTTGCTGAACTTCCTGTCAAACAGGGAGAGCAAATCGACAATCAGCCCGACGGGATATGTCAAGACGCAATGGGGAACCTCTACGTGGCTCACTATGGTATGGGTCAAGTAGAGGTTCTCGATCCTAAAGGCAAGCTGATCCGTCGATATTCAACTGGTAATCTCACCACTAGCAACTGTGCTTTTGCAGGCCCGAACCTCGACCAGCTATTTGTGACTGGCGGCATAAAAGCAGAAGACGGTTATGGAGGGATATTCCGTCTAGATATTGGCGTGCCAGGATTGGACATCCGGCCCAAGCCGAAAGGCTCATCATTAGAAGAAAGATAGACTTTACCCAAGTTAATAAGTAGGTGGGCAGGAAAGTTTATAACTATGTAACGAAAACTTAGCCAGAGCGATTAGAGTCAAATTTAACACGTTGTGTACTGTAGTTACCTTTTTCGCCTCTAGCTTTGACACCATCAATCACAGCGTAAGCGAGGTCTAACTCATCATCGAATATTTGCCCACATAGTTCATCTTTTTTAAGGTGCTGCCACTCCAATTCAATTGGGTTCATCTCCGAACAGTATGCAGGCAAAAAAAAGATGTACAAACCCATCTGTTCCCACTTCGACCATAGCTGAATGGCACTAAGAAAAGCGCAAATGTATTATTTACAAGGGTTTCATCACTTTGGAAAAAGTAGGCTAATAAAGCAGTGATCGCAAACTGAGAGTTGCAGATTATTCTGATTCTTGACCTTAAAACTACAAGTTTCCTAAACCTCTTACCAGGCAATTATTTCAGCTTTTCTTAGTGCCATTCGACCATAGCTTTTGCACGTCTTTACATCGATGTATTGGTCCGTTATCTTGTACAATTACTCTGACGCGTCCAAGCTTGTGAGCTTCTTGGGCTTCTCGTTCCATCATTTGGATGTAGGACTTGCGGTCAACACCGCCAATTACCAAACCGTAAACAAAACTAATTATTGGTTGAAGAAACCCGATAATACTTAATCTAGGACCACGACGCAATGTGAAGTTCTAAACGTTTTTGCTCGCCCTGAAAGTAATAAGTGTAGCTAGGTTCGCTCCATGCACAAAAGCCTGATTCATCTAAATACTTAAGGTCTATTTCTCTAGTAGCAGCAGATAATTCCAACATATCTAGATCGGCTTGTTTGTTGGATCGGGCTATGGGGTTTTGCTTCCCTTTATGACTTTTTCTTGTCCGTTTCCAATTGACCCCCTTTTTTTGAGTACCCGTCTTAATCGATCGGGACTCAGTTTGATTTGGCGAGCACTTTCTAATTTTTGGGATAATTGATGGCTGTTGTAGGTGCGTGGTTCTTTTTTAAGGCATTCTTCCAAAAATACTATATCTTGTTCCTTCCACTTCGCTTTTCCTCCTCGACCTGGTAATTCCCAAAGACTTTCCAGACCAAGTTTTTGCCATTTATGCAAAACTTCTCTTACTGTTTGTGCAGTCCAGTTAAAGTGAGCAGCTATTTTCTCGACATACCAACCATGTGCGTTTAATCTGATTAGCTCTGCTCGGTCTTTGACTTTCTGTGGTACATCCACAGTTCTCAGTTTTAACAGGGTTTGGTCTTGCTCATACGTCAGGAATACCCTTAAACGAGCGCCCATATTATTTGTTACTAAGTAAATATATTTTCCGTATTTACTTATCTTAACATAGTTAGATTTTTCCCCACCTACCTACTTACTTCGGACAATTTTGAGTTGAGAGAATCGACAAGAAAGCTATCAAACCATTAAGGTGCTGATTAGAATAAACAAGCACCGGATTGTCCGGAGTATTGTCAAAATATAAAGTCGATAAAATTAGGATTTTTTTATAAAAATACATCTTATGTAAGTTCTAAATAGGCTTATATTCAAAAATGAATACACCAATCTTAAAACACATATTTTATCATAATTATCAGCAGTGTTTAATAGCATTTTTTCTAACTTTATAATCAGCTACTTTAAATTGGATCTCTA
>NZ_JACJQM010000089.1:0-20358 GCF_014696655.1 Nostoc sp. FACHB-888
TTGTAACTTACTAGCAGCAATTTATAACTATGAGTTAAATTTAGCAATTCCAAAATGCAAACCCTTGACTATAACATAAAAGTAATTTTGCAAGAGGTCTAATAGATTACAGCAAGCCCAAGGCTCTTGAATTGCAAGACTAGCTTTAAAGCACTTTATTTGCAGTTTAATTAAAAAAATATACTACCTCTTCTTTTCTTGTTTTCACTCAAGCAGAGGCATTACTACTATAAAATAGCTGCGTCTTACGTGCGATCGCACTGACATTACTTACTTTAAAAGTCGTGATAAAATAATCAAAGCAGAAATATGGCCCAAACACTTTTTTAGTAAGGCTTTTGACTTATTAGCAAACTATCCTCCTTTAACTTTGTCAAATCATAAACTGATCAAAGGTTCTACCTCAGAAGTATCTGCACTCAATCGGGTATATCACGCGATGATTTTATTGCTGCTTATGAGCAGATATAGAAATATAGTAGCTGCGATCGCGGCACTAGATGCGGAGAGGGCGGAGATTTTGGCGGGTATTGCGGAAATGGTATGCAGTTGACATTGAAGAAAAATCAAAAAAAAAGGAGCCTAACTTAGGCTCCTTAATAAAAAACTAGTAATAGAATTGTGACTACTTAACAGTCACTTTACCGCCAGCTTCTTCGATGCGCTTCTTAGCATCTTCAGCAGCATCCTTAGCAATACCTTCTTTAATAGCCTTAGGCGCAGCTTCTACCATGTCTTTCGCTTCTTTCAGACCCAAACCGGTCAATTCGCGGACAATCTTCAGTACGGCAATCTTTTTATCAGCTGGAACTGATTCGAGAATCACTTCAAACTCGGTTTGCTCAACAGCTTCCTCAGCCGGAGCAGCACCACCACCAGCGCCAGGCATCATCATCATGCCGCCAACGGGTGCAGCAGCACTCACGCCAAAAGCTTCTTCAATTTGCTTGACTAGCTCAGAAGCTTCTAACAAAGAAAGGGTTTTTAGTTGTTCTAAAATTTGATCGGTTGCAGCAGACATTGATATAACTCCTGTAATTTTGATTATTTATTAGTCATTAGCTTTTGAACGGCAGTTGCTCCACTTGGGGAGACCCCAAGACCGCACTGCCTCCTCTTGACTGATGAACCATGAAGTCTATTCAGCAGCAGTTTCTGTGCTGCTATCAGCTTCAGTAGCGGTTTCAGCACTACCACCACTTTGCTCTTGGTCAGACACAGCCTGCAAAGCACGAGCCAGCGAACCAGGAACTTCGTTGATACCCACAGCAATCTTGGTAGCCAAGGCGTTGATAGCTCCAGCGATTTGTGCAATGAGTTGTTCCTTAGATGGCAAGTCTCCCAGAGCCTTGACATCCGGTTCTTTGAGTAGACGACCTTCCATGACACCGCCACGAAGTTCTGTCTTCTTGGTGGCTTTTTGGAAGTCTTGGTAAGCCTTAATTGCAGATGAAAAATCATCTTTAACCAGTAAAAAGGCTGAAGAACCTTTTAGTAGTTCTGACAAAGGCTCCCATTTTTGATCATCTTTAATGGCAATGCCCATCAGGGTGTTCTTCGTCACCTTACAAACAGTGCCACTGGGACGCAGCCGCCGCCGTAAGTCTGTGATTTCAGCAACTGTTAGTCCTTGATACTCTATTACCAGTGCCAGAGTTGACTCACTCAAAGTTTCTTTGAGGTCAGCTACTATCTCTTGTTTATTTTCTAGTGTTCTACCCATTCCAGTCTCACCTCCTTAAAATAATCGGGGAAGTGCCCTACTTGTACGTTTCTTCTAAACCTGAACCCAAACAACAAACCCCAGCTAATTTAGCCGGGGTTCAGTAGTAAAACTCTTAACGCCATAGTTATCACACCTTTATGGGTGGTAATTCTGACAATTAGAGTTTTAACCTCGGCAGGATATTTAAGCTATTAGCACCTGCTGTCTCCGGCTTTGCTTATTTAATTGTTCAGGGGGAGTGGGGACTGGAGAGTGGTGAGTGGGAGAATTATTTTATTCCCTATTCTCTACTCTCTATTCCCTACTTCCTTTTACGCTACTTCGCTCAGTTTTAAATCTCGTAGGGCGGTAACATCAATTTTAATCGATGGCCCCATTGTGGCTGACACATAAAATGTGCGCCAATAACGACCTTTAGCCCCTGAAGGACGGTTACGGTCAATCGTCTCCTGCAATGCCTTCAGGTTGACTAACAAATCTTCAGGCGAGAATGTTGCCTTACCAAACATAACATGGACAATGCCAGTTCGGTCAGCTCGGAATTCTAATTTACCAGCTTTGAATTCTGCGATCGCACTTCCGATATCAAATGTTACGGTTCCACCCTTGGGCGATGGCATCAAACCACGCGGCCCAAGCAATTTACCCAGCTTTGCCACCTGTGGCATCACATCGGGTGTGGCAATCAGCTTGTCAAAATCCATTCTACCTTTTTGGATTTCGTCAATCAGTTCTTCTGATCCGACTATATCAGCACCAGCGTTGCTTGCTTCGTTTACCTTTTCGCCTCTGGCTATCACCGCCACCCGGACGATTTGTCCTGTACCTTTGGGCAGTGCTACCGTTGTCCGCAACTGTTGGTCTGTATATTTAGGGTCAATTCCCAGCCGGATATGCGCTTCGGCAGCTTCAGTAAATTTAGCTGTTGCTGTGTCTTTAAGAAGGGCTAAAGCCTCTAAAGGATGATAGTCCTTATCTTCTACCTTTGCTTGCAGCGCCTGCAAACGACGCGATATTTTTGCCATTTTTTTCTCCTGGGGTAATTCCGAAGCCTCGCCTCTCCCCCGATAATTTTTAGTTATTTGTCCTTTGTCCTTCGTCACTTACCAATGACTAATGACCAATGACTAATCCGTGACTGTTATACCCATATTTTTAGCCGTTCCTGCCACAATCTTCATTGCCGCGTCTATGTCGTTGGCATTAAGATCGGGTAGTTTGGTTTGGGCTATTTCTTGCAATTGTGCTTTGCTAATTGACCCAACCTTCTTTTTGTTAGGTTCATTCGAGCCTTTTTCAACTTTCGCTGCCTTCCGAATCAGCACTGATGCTGGTGGCGTTTTGAGTACAAATGTAAAACTCCGGTCTTCAAAAACCGAAATTTCTACAGGTATCACCATTCCAGCTTGGTCTGCTGTTTTGGCGTTGTACTCTTTGCAGAACATCATGATATTAACGCCATGTTGACCCAAAGCGGGCCCCACTGGCGGTGCTGGGTTGGCTTTTCCAGCATTCAGGGCCAGTTTAATGACCGCCACTACTTTCTTCGCCATTTGTATTTAACTCTGTTTGTCTACCTGATTAAATTCCAATTCTACTGGTGTATCCCTGCCGAAAATTGAGAGCAAGGCTTTAAGTTTACTCCGTTCTGGAGAGACTTCAATCACCTCACCTTCAAAGTCTTTAAATGGACCAGAAAGCACCATTATCTTATCACCAGTAGCCATGTCAATTTTGACAACAGCTTCCTGTTCGCTGGTTTGTTTGAATATGCGTTCGACTTCTGAAGAACTTAGTGGTATGGGGTGGACATGACCGCGACCCTTACTGCTTCCACGTTTTTGTTCTGAGCCGACAAAGTTAATTACATGAGAGGTGTTTCGTACCACCTGCCAGGTATCATCATCCATCATCATCCGCACCAGGACATAGCCAGGAAAAACTTTTTCTTCTGTATGCTGGCGACTGCCATCTTTACGGATTTTCACCGCTGGCGTCTGCGGAATTTCTACTTGGATAATTTTGTCAGCTACATCAAAAGTTTGAATGCGTTGCTCTAAGTTAGTCTTTACACGCTTTTCACACCCTGAAGCTACTTGAACCGCATACCAGCGTGCTTCTTTTGACGCTGCTTCTGCCGTTTCTCCTGTTTCCTCCGACTGAAACGTGGAGTTGCGAGGTTCGTCTGTTGCAAAAGTCATCAGAACACCTGTTTTGCTGCCCAACTAAACAATCCATCGACCAAGTATATCAAAGATGCGGAGAGTGCCACCATTAACAAGACAGCGGCGGATTCGCTCACTATCTGTTTCCGACTGGGCCAAACTACTTTTTCAAGTTCTTCTTTGGTTCCCTGTATGAAGTTGCCAAAGCTAAACCCATTTGTGGTTTCTGGCAATTCTGCTTCACTTTTTTTGGCCATGACCGTTTATCCCTAATTTGTAACTCAATTTTGGATTTTGGATTTTAGATTTACCCATGCTTTAAGGCAAAGGCACTCAACTTTAAATTTTTTGTCAATTCAAAATTGAAAATCTAAAATTTGTTCGTCCAGGTTTGCAACTTCGACTCTATTTCACTTACTGGAAGCAAAACAATTGCAAACACAATAAGTTTACCCGAAATTATTACCGCTAACTGCTATATTAACAGCTGCGTAATTATTTCGGGCTTTGTTTTTTGCTCTTGAGCGCGCCCTGGAGGACTTGAACCCCCGACATCAGGTTTTGGAGACCTGCGTTCTACCAACTGAACTAAGAGCGCACAAGCTGTTTTTGATTCAGTCATTGCGCTGAACTAAATTTCAGTTTAACGCAATATCCGGTTTTTATCATACCTCAATTTTGTCGGGGAAACAAGTCAGCGGCAGATGCCGCTTGAAGTTTTTCCCATACTTTTGAAGGACGGATCACAAAGGGCGGTCAAACCGTTGCTTGATTCGGGTTGCCTTACCTACGCGATCACGGAGATAATACAGTTTAGCACGGCGTACCTTACCACGACGTATTACCTTGATGCTGTCAATCCGGGGAGAATGCAACAGAAACACCCGCTCAACGCCTACACCTTGAAAAACCTTACGAACTGTAATAGTTTCGTTGATGCCACCGTTGCGTTTGGCAATCACTACTCCCTCGTAAGGTTGTACACGGTACTTTTCGCCTTCCTTGATTTTCACTCCTACTTTTACGGTGTCGCCCACATAAATGTCGGGCAGATTCGATTTTAGCTGTTCCGCTTCAATCGAGCGGATAATCTCTTGGGCGCTCATAGTCTTTGGTGTCTGCTTCAAAAAAATCTCACGATCATCAATGATAAATCGATAATCCTATTTCAGTCTACTTGTTAGGATTAATAATTTTACTGATACAACAGCCTAAAGTTCAAAGCTATATTGCAGAATGCTGTAACACAGGGGTAAATATTTATGAAATTTAGCGTCGTCATCAGTACCTATAATCGCTTGAACTTGCTGCAAAGAGCAATTGACTCGGCTCGTAACCAAACAATCGAGTGCGAGGTGGTTGTTTCCGATGACTGTTCATCTGATGACACCCAAAACTATCTCAAAAGTTTAGGGGACAAAGTTGTTTACCATCGTAACGAAGTGAACCAGGGACATGCAGCAACGGTAAATGCTGGAATTGCTAAAGCTAGCGGCGACTGGATTAAGTTTTTAGATGATGACGACTATTTAGCGCCTAACTGCATAGAAGAAATGGCTAAAGCGATCGCGTTTCGTCCTGATGCTGTAATCTGCTCTTGTGTGGCGGCTCAGGTGGATAGTAATGAAGTTGAACTCAGTCGCACCCCTCAAGTTGGCCCCGGTTTAGCTTTTTATGTTCCACAGTCCGATATTCACTACGGTATGCTCTTAGAGCTTGTACCCTTTGGTACACCTGCACAAGTAGCTTGCCGACGTGATGCTTTCCTGCAAACTGGTGGTTGGGACTCCACACTCGATGCTAACTGTGATGACATCGATTCGTGGATTCGGATTGCCCAGTTTGGCGATGCTATTTTCCTTAATCAGTGTCTTGCTTACCGCACTGTCTGGCCAGGTGCTTATAATCAAAAGTTTTCTTTGTCTAGACGGTTAGCCACAAATATTTTGATGAAAGAAAAAATTTATGCCTTGGTAAATGAGCAACATCGCTCAAAAATTCCTCATTTTCAGGATATAAAAAATTATCTGAAACTTCATTGGATTTTAGTAGCACTGAAGCAAAAAAATATCAAGAGTTTTCTTTCAATGATAGATCTGTCTATAATTTCTCCTCAGTCTTGGAAGTTTTTGCTAACTGCTGCCTCATCACGCCGCTCTCAGGGAAACAATTCTCAGGTTCGCAAACTTGTGTTAATTGAGTCCTAAGAACCTAAGAGTATCAAAACCATTAGAGAACTCCACAAAAAGGAATGCCCAAGTTTTTTGCTATGTTTTCCCCCCTGGAACAGTTAAGTATTTTCAAGGTTAATTGCAATATGCACAAGGGTTAATAGCTACCTGAGAAGGGGGAACTATCAGGCATTAAAACCCTGTGGATTTTTCTTGAATCCTACCTTTTTTTATCCCGATTTATTGAGCCGTTACTGAATAAGTCTTTAAAGCTAAGTGACTGATTATAAACGCTCTTAGTCAGTAGCTAGTGGCAATTTTCGCACTACTGACTGTCGTTGAAGACCTCAACAAGAATGTTGATTTACACTCAGTTACTTATCTTTATTTTTTATACATATCTCAAAGATTATGCGAATCATCCATATTTTGAACCACGTTCAAGAAATAGGTAACGGGATTGTGAATGTGGCTGTGGATTTGGCTTGTTTACAGGCAAAATCTGGTTATGAGGTAGCGGTTATTTCTGCTGGTGGTGAATATGAGAAATTACTAAATATGTGTGGTGTCAAACACTACCAACTAGACCAAACCAGGAAACCAATAAATATTATTAAAGCAGCTATGGGTTACGTAGCGATCGCAGCAGAATTTCAGCCGGATATCGTTCACGCCCACATGATGACGGGAGTCATCCTAGCCCATATTTTTAAAGGACATAAATATGCTTTAGTTTCCACAGTCCATAATGAATTTCAGCGTTCCAGCCTGTTAATGGGTTTAGCTGATAGGGTAATTGCTGTCAGTAAGGCTGTGCGAAATTCTATGGCACGGCGTGGTATTTCAGAAAACAAGTTGCGGGTAGTCTGCAATGGAACCTTGGGCAGCCCCCGCACTCGACATATACAAGATTATCAACCTTTACCGTTACAACGTCCAGCGATCGCTACCGTAGCCGGGATGTACCAACGTAAAGGAATCGCTGAGTTAATTGCTGCCTTTGAAAAAATCGCCCCAGATTTTCCCCAAGCGCATCTTTATTTGGTAGGAAATGGCCCTGATAAACAGCTATTCGAGGCACAAGCACAAGCAACTTCTGTAAAAGAACGCATCCATTTTGAAGGCTTCCAGGCGGAACCTCAACGCTATCTCATATCTTGTGACATATTTGTGTTAGCTTCCCACCGTGACCCTTGCCCTTTAGTACTTTCAGAAGCTAGAGAAGCTGGAACTGCCATCGTTGGCACTCAAGTAGACGGGATTCCTGAAGCTTTGGACAATGGGCAAGCAGGACTTTTAGTGCCAGCAAAAGATAGTAATGCTTTGGCTGGAGTTTTAGTGGAATTACTGAGTAATGCCGATATGCTGCACGAATGGAAACAGCGGGCAAATCAAAACCTACAGTGGCTGAGTGTTGCCCGCGTTCATCAGGAAACATTCGCAGTGTATCGTGAATTAATTACAGAGTAAGGGCATTAAGAGTGTAGCGATCGCTTTAGTTTGAAAGCTACACCTAAAGCACCAAAGACTAGTACACCCAAAACATTAGTTGATTCAGGAACAGCAGTGTAATAACTAGCCACTCTGACTGGCCCATCTTTATCCACTTGCTCTGCTGGCACTGGTGGAATGATTCCACCACCTGGCGCTACATTGGGGTTGGTAGCGAATGGATTGTAAAACAGGCTTCCGTTAGGGATTACGCCACCACTAAAAGTGATGATGTTATCTTTGATGGTAACGTCTGTAAAGATATTCTTTAAATCAGGGTTATTAGAGTAACCAATTTTGTGATCTCCATTAACATCTCCCCACTGCACCGACTCATGAGCAAATACGGGAGTAGAATCTGGATTACTATAGGACAGCGTTTTTAAATCAAAGACCAAGCTTTCTATATCATATCCAGTGCCATTTACAAAGTTATTAGCTACATCTGGGACACCATATTCTATTACTTGCCCTGGTTGAAACTCTGGCCCAAGGGTTCTTGGGTTTTTCATCTTCAATATGTCTTGGTTTGCCTCTGTCACGATGGTTTCTACCGAGATGAAGGCTTTCGCTGGTGTCAAAGACAAAAAACTAATTCCTACTGCTCCTAGAACAGATAAGGCTATTTTGGTTGCTATCGTAGTCATAATTTCTGTCCTCTTTATATTGATTGAGAGAATGCTATACCCCGTGGGTTAAATCAATCGGCAAAAGCTCACTTTTAAACTGCTATGTACTTGCTAGATAAATAGCAGTTAATGTATGCTTGCTCAGTGATTTTACATCTACTCATAAGTTGATTTATAAAGCAATTTTTGTAATGCTTTATCACAATCACTAGGAATTTCACGCAATCTTTATAAAAAATCTAAATTAAAGTTTATTTATTGACAGATGAAACAATATGTGAAGTTGAAATAAATTTGAAAATACCGAATTTTTAACATTTCCACAAATCTTTGCAACAAATTATATAGTAACGTGAGTTCGACTAGTTATAAGCTGTTACGCATTTAACTTGAACATTTACATGAAGGCTGATGACCGATGACTGATGACTGATGACTGATAACCATCAACAGTTAACGGTTTATACAATTTAGGCGCGTATCAGCTTATTATGTCCATCTAATTAGCCGTAAAAAATACCTCTCCCTGGTTTTACTACGCAAAACCGTCCCTCTCCGACTCGGAGAGGGACAGGCTTGAACGAAAGTTCAAGGCAGGGAGAGGTTTCTCGAACTCACCTTAATAGTAGGGATGTACATTTGTACGCCCCTACTAAAATACCTCGTTTTATGCAACTTAAACGCTCATTAGCTGATAAGTTTTTTGGTCAATCCACGCAACCGGATTAACACTGGCTTCGCCCAATTTGCACCCAGCAAATCGTGCAACAGAGTATAAAAACAGGGAATGATAAACAGTGTTAGCACTGTTGCCAAAGACAAACCCGAAAACACCACCACGCCTAATGGTTGCAGAAATTCTGAGCCTTCTCCAATTCCTAACGCTAGGGGGAACATACCTAAAACGGTGGTAATAGTTGTCATTAGTATTGGTCGTAGGCGTTGAGGAGCAGCTTTCAAAATCGCAGTTTTCCGGTCAACTTTTTCCCGTTCCAGAATTTGATTTGCCAATTCCACCATGATGATGGCGTTATTGACCACAATACCCACCAGCAGAACTGCACCGACAATCACTGTCGCCCCAATGGCAGTTTTAGTAATGTAAAGCCCGAAAATCCCCCCAGCTAATGCTAGAGGAATTGTAAACATAATTACTAGCGGGTCAATCAGGGAGTTGTATTGTACCGCCATTACTACAAAGACTAGAAAGGCAGCTAATCCACCTAACAGTTGCAGTGAGCTTTGCAGTTGCTGATTAGATTCAGCTGCTGAACTGGGTAATATACCAACGCCATCAGGTAAATCTATACTATCTATTATCGTGTTTACTTGTTCTAGGGCACCACTGAGGCTAGCTCCCTGAGTCAAGTTTCCAGCAATTAAGAAAACCTGACGCTGGTTGATTCGCTGAACCTCTCCTGGGGCTTGAGCTTCGGCAATTTTGGCAACATCACTCAAGCGGATTTGGCGATTGTTATCCACAAACAACGGCAACCTCTCTAATTGAGAAGCTGCTTGTAATGATTTCTCATTCAACTTTACCCGGACATCGACTAAACGGTTGCCGCGTTGCAACTGAGTTGGTACGCTACCTTCAAGAGCAGTTTGAATTGTTTGTCCAATATCTGTAGTAGTTAAGCCCAAAGCTGAAACCCGCTCCCAGTCAGGAAGAATCTGAATTTCTGGTTGGCGATCATCTGCATCGGGGCGGAATCTAGCTAGGGTGGCCTGTTCTTCCAAGGCTGATAGTACCTGACGACCAGCCTGTTCTAAAGTATTTGCGTCATTTCCCTGAAGCATTACGTCAACATCAGCACCACGGATGGGAGAGTTACTGAGAATCAAACCCCGCACTTGGCCAGGGGAAAGGCGCAGACGAATTCCTGCTAAATTTAGCTTATTCAACTCCTGGGTAACTCGTTCTACATAAGCTTGCACATTAGTACCTGTTTTCAGGGTAATGTTGCTGGAAGCTCGTAGGGCATTAGCATTGGTAGTGTTTCCAAAGAGGGAGCCACCAATTGTAGAGAAAACATATTCCGTTTCTGGCTGCTTGTGGATAATCTCATCTACCGCAACCATGACTTTTTGGTTGGTTTCTAAAGGTGTACCGGGAGGAAACTGGGCATTTAAGTTGGCTTGTCCGGTGTTGATGCGGGGAAGAATTTCTTGGGGAATTTGGGGTGCCATCCACAAACTACCGCCGCCGAAAAGGATAATAGCGATCGCTACCGTAGCCACCCGCCAGCGTAATATCCCAACTAGAAAACTGCCGTATCCTCTCGTAGATGCATCAAAACGGCTATTAAACTTTTGCAACAGCCAAAAATTGCTCAAACCGCTAGAAAACTTCCATGCCAACATCCTAGAGGCAAGCATCGGTACAACGGTTACGGCAATCAAAATTGAAGCCGCAACCGAAAAGGTGATGGTGAGAATTAACTCATTAAATAGTAGTGCGATAAAACCGCCGATGAGCAAAAACGGCAACACTGCCACTAAGTTGGTACTAGTGGAAGCAACTAAAGCTGATTCTACTTCTTGGCTACTTTTTTCTGCCTGATAAATTAGTTGCTGCGAATTCAAGCGGGTTTTATTATCCTTACCGGGAGTCATCCCAGCACCCTCAGCAATGTTCTCCAACATAACGATGGAGTTATCTACCACAATACCCACACCCAGGGCTAGACCACCCAAACTAAAAACGTTGAGAGATAAGCCAAATAGCCCCATCAAGATGATGGCAGCTAGGGTTGCTAAGGGAATGGCTAGGACGATAATGAAAGTTTGTCGTAGAGAACCAAGAAATAACAGAACTGCGATCGCTGCTAGTGCAGTACCTATCAACCCAGAACTGGTAACATTCGAGATGGAATTTTGGATAAACCGCGACTCATCCAAGGTAGGTGTAAGAACTGTCCCTTCGGGAATTACTCCAGATTGCCGGAGTTCTTCCAAGCGTTTTTTCACACCCTCAACAACGTTGATGGTGTTGGCATCCGGCTGCTTTTGGATGCTGACTTTTACAGCTTGTTCCCCGTTGAGTAAGACGTACACCCGTTGTTGTTCTGAGCCATCAATAACTTCGGCAAAGTCGCGCAAATAGACACGGCGGTTGGGAGTAGAGGAGGTGGAGGGAGATGAGGTAGATGAAGAAGCTGAGGGAGTGAGGGAAACGGGGGAAGAGACTTCAAAAGAAAGATTGCTGATTTCATTGGCATTTTGGAACCGCCCAACGGTACGGGTTAATGGTTCAGAATTCTGCCCTAAAATCCGACCACCAGAGATATCTAGGTTGCGATCTCTGAGTTCATCTAAGACATCGGTCAAACCTACACCCAAAGCTTGCAACCGATCCAAATCAATATTGACCCTAACTTCTTCTTGAACTCCTCCCGATATGTCTACCCCTGCGACTCCAGATACAACACTCAGTTCGCGGGCTAGTTCTTCTTCGGCAAAAACGCGCAAATCAACGCCTTCTAGAGAAGGTGAAGTTAATGCCAATTCGTAAACTGGTAACTGGGAAGGATCGACTTTAAATAAACGTGGTTCTTCGATGGCGTCTGGTAATGTGCTTCTAGCTCTGTTAAAAGCAGCTGTAGCATCGTTTAAAGCTTGGTCAATATTACCACCGGGTTGAAAGAACAGATCCAAATTTATCTGTCCCTCACGAGTTTGGGAAAAAATCTGTACCACACCCTCGGTAGCGGCAAAAGCTTCTTCCAGTGGTCTTGTAACTTCATCAACTGCTACCTCTGGGGAAACTCCAGGTGCTTGTATTCGCACACCAATTCGAGGATAGGTAATTGATGGTAGTAGATCCACTGGTAATTTGACGACAAAAAAGACACCCAGCACTATCACTGCTAGGGTGAGCATGAGCGTGCCGATGTGTTGGCGGATTGATATAGCGCTAATGCTAAATCCGCCACCATTTTTTACTTGCTGCATTACTGTCGCTGTGCTCCAATTAAAAAGGCAAAATGGAAAATTCCAAAAGACATTTTGAATTTTTAATTCCCTTTAGGGGATAACTCTGCTGTTTCGGAAAGAATTGATAAACGTACAGTGGCTCCATCTTTTAGGGGTTGACCACTGCGAACAACATAGCGCTCCCCGGCTTGTAAACCAGATAGAATTTCCACTCTGCCATCAGCCCTTTTTCCTAAAGTGACAGCACGCGATGCGACTTTCGTCTCGCCTTCTGTGCCATTCACCACAAATAGCGTCCCAGTTAGGTTTTCTGCCCTTGCGGTATTAGCTGCGTTAGGCGGGGGAGAGGCCTGTTGGTTTGTTTGTGCCTTACCTGTATTGGAGTTATTGCCCCCTGCTTGTTTCTGAATAGCTGTTTGCGGCACGACTACTCGCTGTTGAGTCTGGTTTTCAAAATTGACTCGCGCCAGCAGTCCACTGCCAATCTTGGCTTGAGTGTTGGGAATCACTACTTCTACAGGTATCAAGCGAGCTGTGGCATCGGCAGCTGGGGAAATGCGCGTAACTCTGCCCATTAATGTATCGTTGGGGAAAGCATCTAAGCGGACTTGTACAGATTGCCCAACCTGAATTTGTGCCAGTTCTAATTCAGACACTTGCACGACAACTTTGACACGGTTAAAGTCGCCAATTTTCAAGACTTCGCTACCTGCTTGCAGAAGGTTGCCGGGTTCTGTTACCTTGTCTGTAACTATGCCAGTGATGGGGGATGTCAGCCGAGCGTAAGACCTGCGCTCTTTGGTTTGAGCAACCAATGCCTGTTGGGCCAATACTCTACCTTGGGCCGCAGCAACGGCTTGCTGCTCTGTACGAACCTGCTCTTGGGCTGCCCGCAATGCCTGGGCAGCTGTTTGTGCCTGGGTACGCGCTTGCTGGGCAGTTTGTTCAGCGATCGCTCCGGCTTTAAATAACTTCTGCTGCCGTTGTGAGTCTGCCTGAGCTTGTACTACTTCTAGCCGCGCCCGTTCAACGTCTGCACGGGCATTGCTTACCTGATTTGTTGCCCTAGCTACTTCTGATTTGAGGGCTGCTAGTTCTGCTTCTGCTTGCTTTAATTCGGTCGAAAGTATGGCAGCATCTAACTGCCCGACGTTTTGCCCTTGCTTTACTGTATCGCCCACATCAAGGTTTAAAGCCAACAACCGGGCTTCCACCTGCGATCGCAATGATACAATCCGAAACGGTGTTGTATTACCTGTATATTCTGGTGATTTTTGCAGCAAATCAGTTCGAGCGATCGCCACATCTACAGGTGTTGCACCACCGCCTTCTCTACCACCAGGTTGCTGAGATTGCGCTCCGGCTGATTCTTTGGGCAGTGATCCGCAACTTGCCGTCAGCAGTCCTATACCTACCAAACAGGGAATTAATAAACGTCTTACAGAAGTGGAGACAAAAAAGTAATTTTCTCCTTTCCCTTTTCCATTTTTTGCACTAGTGCTGTTTGCAAGAAGTCTACTTTTGAAATCTGCGTTGGTGCAGTCCGCACTTTGACAAAGCTCAGTCACCACCGCAGGCATTACTACCTCAGTCTTCACAACTGAATCTACCTGGATATTAATGAGATGTTTGGCAACTATCGGATCTGTCTTTTTCACCTGCTCGTGCGGCTTATTCATATCCAAAATCATTTATTTTTCTCTTATTGGGGAGCTTTTGGGGTTAAACAGCCGTGTTTTATCAAGTAATTCTGAGAAATATCATTAACAAAAACGGCGAGAATTCATAAGCTGTTTAACAGTAATTTTCTGTATCAGAAAATTACTGTTTTCCCACAAAATTCCAAAATTTCTCACCGCTCTACTTCTTACGCAGAGGTAGATAATCTTCTTGCAGATAATAAATTATAAACTCAGTATAAAGATTTGTCACTTTTATGAAATCTACCCATAGGAGAAATCTGGCTTTTCCTAAAGATATGATTTTTTGTTCTATATCATAAAATGCGCGGTATTACAATAATTATTCTTATTTTTACATATTTATTTTTATTTTAGTACAAAAGTACTGCTAACAATTTTTTATTTTATTAAGAATATTAAAGATTTATTACTTTTTTAGCTTTATAATGTAATGGAAAACACTATTTTTCTTACCGTCCTTGCGTAATATGCAAGAAACAGGGCGATAAGTACCATAACAACAGCAAGAATGAACTTTTTTGCCAGAAATATATTTGCGTTAGGTGAGGAAGGTAAGGCATGACATCATTGCTCAAAATCGTACAAACCACTGATGAATCCCAAATTTCCGAATTTTTTCGAGAATCAGGAGGTAAGTGGCGATCACAACGACGCTACTACACTCTACCGGAGGGAGAAACTAAAGAGATAGAAAGCATAGTTACGATCAATTTTCTAGAGCAGGGTTGTGGTGAACTGCAAAAGCTAGCTCAGATGCACAATTTGCCTGATACAGGTAGTTTAATCTGTGGTGCAGCAGTTGTGTGGGAAAGTACGGATGTGCCAAAGACAAAGAAAGAGTCGCAAGGCTCAACAGTATTTGGAGTGATGGGAAACATTTTGTATCGCGATCGCGGTTTTGCCATATCCAAACCAGTCACCGCCCAGTATTATTTCTCCAGCCCGAAAACACTGTGTTTGCGAACAGAATACAACGGTTCAGTGTTTGAGGAAGAGTTAAAGCTAATTGGCAACAAATACCGCACCAGACAGACTATCATCTCTCGTGCTGGTGAGCAGTTGATGATTGGGCAATATTTAGAAAAGAGAATAGATTAGTTTCTTCCCCACTCCCTACTCTCTGTCTAGGCAAACAATTTCAAAAATCAAAGCGGATTGTTATATAACTTTTTATAACAGTTTTGAAAATTTCCCCCAGAAAGTTAGTTGCTATGTCATCATGGGAAGTGAAATGAGAATTAATTCGGCGACAGTGTTTGTTTTTAGTATTGACAGGCTTTTTCCTTTTGGTATTACAGACTTCTCTCCGAAATCTAAATCTCTACAAACTATATGATTTTGGAGACATTTAATGTCAATTTACGTTGGTAACCTCTCCTATGAAGTTACACAAGATGCGCTGAGTGCTGTATTTGCAGAATATGGTGCTGTAAAGCGTGTTCAGTTACCTACTGACCGTGAAACAGGTCGTTTACGCGGCTTTGCTTTTGTGGAAATGAGTTCAGAAGATGAAGAAACCAAAGCTATTGAAGCGCTTGATGGTGCTGAATGGCTGGGCCGTGACCTTAAAGTGAATAAGGCGAAGCCCAGAGAAGACCGAGGTGGTTCCTTCGGTGGTGGTGGTAATCGTGGTGGTGGCGGTGGCTACAACCGTGGCGGTGGCGGTGGCGGTGGTCGCTACTAAACTAGATAGGCAAAAGTCATTTAGTTGAATATAGAAAAGGCTCAGGCAGCAATGCTTGAGCCTTTTCTATATTCTGTTATCGATCTTTGAGTCACGGGTTTGATGTGTTCATTCTGCAAACTGTTGATAATTTGCTGTTTATCGAAAACACGCCTTCAACATTCCGAACTTATTGATTATGCCTTTGATAAGAAGTCTTGGCTTGGAGAATTGATTAATAATGAGTTGCCGACTTGCGATGATGCACAGCTGTAACGCCATCAGTATCTAACAATTTGCCATTTTCGACAGTCGCATAAACTAGCCAGTGGTCGCCAGATTCCATCCGGTTTTGTACGGAACATTCAAGATATGCTAGGGCATCGGTAAGTATGGGAGAACCGTTTTCCGCTTCTTCGGCGGCGACATCGGCAAATCGATCTTGTCCTGGGCCGAAGGGTTTGAGGAAGTGCTTCATCAATCCCAAGTGATTCCCTTCTTTAAGAATGTTAAGGACGAATTTATTTCCTGAGTGTGTGAGTGTTTCTACCGCACGGTCTTTAGCTACAGCTATGGTTAAGCCAGGGGGACTAAAGCTAGCTTGAGATACCCAAGAGGCTAACATGGCACTGGAGCGATCGCCTTCTTTTGCAGTAAGAACACAAAGAGAACCGACAATCCGACCAACTGCTTGTTCTACAGTTGTTGCAGGAAGACTTTGCGATCGCACTTTTCTAGCTTTCTTCAGGGCTTGAGCAAAATCGGTTCCGGCTTCTTCACACAATTGTAAGGTGGCATCGTCGGGTTTGAATTTTACGCGGATGGTGTCAAAACCAAACCGATAACCAGCATCTTTCAATTTACCCTCAATTAAATCAACCGCTTCCCCACTCCAGCCAAAGGAACCAAAAACACCAGCAAGCTTATTGTTAGTCGCGGTGGATAGGACAATTCCTAAAGCTGTTTGCACGGGTGTGGGTGCATGACCGCCAAGGGTAGGAGAACCAATAATGAAACCACCGGCTTTTTCCACAGCCGCCCGGATTTCTTCTGGTTCAGTAAATTCGCAGTTAATTGATTCTACAGCCACACCGGCTTTTGTAATGCCACGAGCGATCGCTTGGGCTAATGTTGCCGTATTTCCATAAGCTGACGCATAAATCAACGCTACTGTCAAGTCGGCAGATGTTTGCTGCTGACTCCATTTGCGATAAGCTTTGGTCAGGTCAATTAAGCCATAGCGTACCAAAGGCCCGTGTCCAGTGGCATACATTCTCACTGGAAAATCGGCTAGTTTTTCCAGCGCTGTTTCAACTTGACGAGCGTGGGGAGCCATCAAGCAATCAAAATAATAGCGCCGATCTTCGTTATATATTTCCCAGCCTTCATCAAATACCTGATCTCCACAAACATGGGCCCCAAATAACTTATCTGTGTACAGAATTTCTGTTTGCGGATCGTAGGTGCAAAGTTGATCTGCATAGCGGGGATTGGGGGTGGGAATAAATTGTAAATTATGCCCGTTGCCTAAATCTAGTGTTTCCTCGCCGCGCATTACAAGAATTTGCAAATCTGGATTTTCCAGCGCCCCACGTAAATTTATCGCCCCTGGATTTGAGCAAACAAAGGTGATTTGCGGAGCAATTTTCAATAAAGCCTTTAAAGTTGCAGCGCGGTTAGGATTTACGTGTCCCAAAATTACATAATCTAACTCGTCGAAATGGAAACGCTGCTGTAAAGCTTTTAAATAAATTTCCGTAAACGTTTCCCCTGGAGGGTCGATGATAGCAGTCTTCTCGCTTTCGATTAAATAAGAATTAGCAGTTGTACCCTTAGCAAGAGCGTATTCAATTTCAAATCTGAGCCTAGACCAACTGCGCGATCGCAGTATTCTTGTGTCTGTAGCTATTGGATAAACTTGAACATCGCGGGGTTTATTGTTTGACATGGCTTTATTGGGGAATAGGGGATTGGAGATTAGGGACTGACGATTGGGGACTGGGGACTGGGAAAGTTATTCTCAATACTTAATATTCAATCTCCAATATCTATTCCTGATACCTAATCCCTAATCCCTAGTCCCTTCTTTAATAATGATTACCAACTTTGCGGTGATGCACAGCAGTCAAAGCATCTGGCTTAGAAACTCGTCCGGCATAAACGGTGCTGTATACTGCCCAATGGTCACCACAGTCCATTCTACTGACGACTTCGCACTCCATGTAGGCGAGGGCATCGTTGAGGATTGGGGCACCATTTTCGGCTGGCTGGGTTCTCACTCCTTCAAAGCGATTTGCACCAGGGGCGAACCGTTTCAAGAAATGCTTCATTAATGGTTGGAAATTGCCTTCTTCTAAGACGTTGAGAACAAAGCGATCGCCTACTTGCATGAGTGATTCAATTGCCCGATCTTTAGCAACTGCAATGGAAAATCCCAAGGGTTTGAAGCTGGCTTGAGCAACCCAGGAGGCTAACATCGCACTGGATACATCGCCTTTTTTGGCGGTAATAATATATAATCCGCCGCTAATTCTACCTAATGCTTTATCTAAGTCAGCACCAAGGGATTTCATAGCTTTGATACTGCGATCGCGTGTTACCCATTGAGCTAAGTCTGTACCCGCTTCTTCACACAGTTTGTAGGTATTTTCTGTGGGTGTTTGTTTAATCCGAATCGCTGGAAAAACTGTTGTCAAACCCAAATTGCGGAATTTACTTAGCAAAGGATCTATCGGCTCATCATCACCACCGCCAGTTTCAAACACGCCGATAGCTTGCTTTTCTTTGGCAGATCCTAAAACTGTGCTGAGTGCAGCTTGGATGCTAGCAGCGCCAGAAGCCGGAGGTAGACCAACGATTAACCCAGCACAACGGCTAACTAGTTCCCGCAGTTCTTGCAAATCGACTTCAGAACCCAAATCGACAATTTCCACAGCGACACCAGTTTTACCAATGCCGTTAGCAATTGCTTGCATGAGGCGATCGCTATATCCGTATTCTGAAACGTAAAATATTCCAACCGCCGTTTCTGGCTTGACTTGGGTTTGGCTCCAAGTGCGATAACGTCCAACTAGTTCCTCAACATTGTGAGATAATAATGGCCCGTGTCCTGTGGCAATCATACTGATAGTTTTGAGTTCCGCCATCCGCTTCAGGGCAGACAAAACTGACCGGGCATTCGGTCCCATCAAGCAATCGTAGTAGTAATGAAAGTCTTCTTCGATAGCTGCCAAGTCTTCATCAAAGGTGCTATCTGAGCAATAATGCAACCCAAAAGCATCGCAGGTGTAAAGAGTTTTGGTTTTATGGTCGAAGCTGAAAATAGTATCTGGCCAATGTAAATTTGGGGCAATCACGAATTCAAATTCATGACCATTGCCCAAATCTAAGCGATCGCCATTTTTCACAATCCGCCTTTTGAATGGCTGATGTACGAAATCCTCAAGAAACTGAATTGCCACCTTAGAACCAACAACGGTTATTTCTGGAGCCATTTGCAGCAAATCTTTAACTAAACCGCTATGGTCTGGCTCGGTGTGACTGATAATCAAATAATCAATATCTGTTGGGTTGATTAATCCGGTGAGCGTATCGAAGTATAGTTGACGAAACTTTTCGTGGGAGGTATCAACTAAGGCAGTCTGCTCCCCACGGATGAGAAACGAGTTATAAGTAGTACCGTTTTGCAGACCAAACTCAATATCGAAGCGATCGCGATCCCAATCTAAAGAGCGAATAGCCGTCGTCTCTTGAGCGATTTCCACAGTCTGTATGGTGAGCCGTTTTTCAGTTTTTTCGGTGAGCGCTACCATAACTCCCCTCCTTAACACAATGAGTATTTGTTCCTCTTGTTTTATTGTGACACGGGATGAATGTTAATTTTTATTAAAAAACCTATGACTGACTTAAAAAAGTTAAAAGTGTGAAACCGCAGACGGGGATGAGGGAGATGGAGGAAATTTGGCTAGCTTTGGAAATTGGGAACTCCCGGCTACATTGGGCATTGTTTATTGGCAAAAAGCTTTACTCAGCTTGGGATACCCACTATTTAGCTGAGTCTGTCATACAACACTTAGCTAAATGTCAAACCCTGGATCATTTACTACTGGCAATTTCTCCACCCCATCAGAAAATTAGCAGAGAAAATACTTCCTCATCCCCCTCATCTCCCCCTCCCCTCCTCGTCGCCTCCGTAGTTCCCAGCCAAACTGCTATTTGGCAAACTTACCCAAATACTCGCGTTATTACCTTAGATCAAGTATCCCTCAAAGGTGTTTATCCTACATTAGGAATTGACCGCGCTTTAGCTTTGTGGGGTGCGGGGAAAACGTGGGGTTTTCCAATGTTGGTAATTGATGCTGGGACAGCGTTAACTTTTACGGCTGCGGATGCTAATGAGTGTCTAATTGGAGGTGCAATTTTGCCGGGACTAGGCTTACAATTCACAACTCTCGGTCAACAGACAGGACAATTACCATTAGTAGAAATGCAAGGTTTTCCGTCTCTACCGCCACGTTTTGCTTTAAATACTACGGAGGCTATTCAAAGTGGAGTGATTTATACAATATTAGCTGGGATTAAAGATTTTATTGAAGCGTGGTGGAAGTTGTTTCCTGATGGGAAGATTGCGATTAAAGGGGGCGATCGCACTTTATTATTAAACTATCTGCAAGCCTCATATCCCGAAATTACGGCATATTTGATTATGGAAGCAAACTTGATTTTTTTGGGAATGCAGAAAATAGTAAAACTGCTCTAAGTTAGACCCAGAGCCAGGGTAAGAGCATCTCAATCAGGCTTGACATAAGGAATTAGAAGAATCTAATGTATTGTTAATGAAACAACTGAGAACCTGAATCATATAATTGTTATCC